>DASRSQ010000207.1:0-20914 GCA_035656475.1 Gemmataceae bacterium
CACACCTCCTCGTTCCCACGCTCCGCGTGGCAACGGACTGCTTCGCGACGCTCCTGCGTCGCGGACGAAATACCGCGCGACACCGTGATCGATCACGCCATCGCCGTGATCCTGCTCGCAACGCAGGAGCGTCGCGAAGCAGCGCGTTCCACGCAGAGCGTGGGAACGAGGGGTCATTCGTATCTCAAAGCTTGCACCGGATGCAACATCGCCGCGCGCAGGGCGGGCAGGATGCTGAACACGATCGCGATTGCCATGGCGCCAATATTCACGACGGTCACGGCGTAGGGCGACACCTGGGTCGGAATCTCATTGAAGTAGTAGATCGTCTTGTCGAACACGTCCCCGCCCGTGGCGGCCGCCAGGACGTGTTCGACTTCGTTGATGTTCCAGGTGATCGAAAGGCCGAGAATCGTGCCCATGCCAGCGCCGACGACGCCGAGCAACAGGCCGTAGCCGAGGAAGATGCGGAGGATGCCGCCGGAGGACGCGCCGAGCGCCTTGAGGATGCCGATGTCGCGCGTTTTTTCCGACACGATCATGCTGAAGATGGCGAGGATGCCGAAGCCGGCGACGGCGATGATCATGAAAAGGAGCACGTTGAGGATGCGTTTCTCGATTTCGATCGCCTTGAGCAGCGGTCCCTGTTTTTCCTCCCAGGTATGCACGAGAAGCGTGCGGCCGAACATCTCGCGCAACTTGTCGGTGACCTTGGCCGCCTCGTCATAATTTTTGAGCCTGATCAGAATGTTGGAACCGCGGTTCTCCATGTTGCGTAAGTGCTGCAGGTGGTCGAGCGGCACAAAGATGCTGTTGGCGTCATACTCGCTCATCTCGGAGCGAAAGTAATCGGTGACGACAAAGCTGTCGTAAACCGGTGTCAGACGTTGGCCGCTAACCGTGGTGATGACGATGGTATCGCCAGGACCAATCGCCTCGGCTTCTTTCACCTCGCCGGTATTCGGGTCGCGGAATTTGAAATGCGCGATCAGATGGCCGACGATCGCTCCCTTGGGCACCCGCGGGTTGTGCGGCACGGGCATCGGCGGCGGCAGCTTGTCCTTTTTCTCCTTCGCGTCTTCCTTGAACAGATCTTTCAGTCCCTCGGGGATGCCGAAGCCATCCAGCTTGGGATCGTCCTTCTTCGGAAAAACGGAGTCAATAAAGCGATCCTGTTCGACTCCCTCTTCGATCCGGAGGTAGGCATCCTCGACATGCTTCGGAATCGTGAATGACGCGGGGGGCAACGCCGTATCGGTGTGATTCTTCTCGTTCTTTTCCTTCTGCACCTTGTAACTATGCAAGTTCTGCCAAAATCCGCCCACCTTGGAGCGCGAATCGACATCGATCCCCATGACTCGCACCGGACGCGTCACCATCTCGCCGGTAGCCTGGTTCTGGAACTGCACCATTGCGAAGGCTTCAAGCGTGACGGCCATCGCCTCGATTTGCTCGTTCAGGTAGGGGTCTTTCCGTATCCGCGCGATCTTGCCGTACGGATCGGTGAAACCGTCCATGCCGTGGCCTTCGATGACGACATCGGAGACGACGCCGTGCAGCAGGTTTCGCAGTTTGGCGGAGAAGCCGTTCATGACGCTGTTGACGACGATGAGCGTGGCCACGCCGAGCATGACGCTGATGATGCACGCGAACGCGAGGTAGCGCGTTTTGAGATAGCGCCAGCAGAGAAGGACCATGTACATGACGGCACATCCTTGTGTTCGTTTAGCCCTGCCTCGTAGAGGCGGGCGGACTTTGCGACACACCAGCCCGCTTCTCCGAAGCGGGGCTAAACAGGATCATTTCTCAGGCCGCAACAGCGGGAACAGGATCACGTCGCGGATCGTCTGCGTGTTCGTGAGCAGCATCACCAACCGATCGATGCCGATGCCGAGGCCGCCGGCGGGCGGCATGCCGTGGCGCTGGGCGCGGATGAAATCGTGGTCCATCTTGGCCATCGAGTCCTCTTCCGCGAGGCCGGCGAGCTGCTGCGAGAACGTTTGCTCCTGCGTGAGCGGATCGTTCAGCTCGGTGTACGCGTTGGCCAACTCCATGCCGTGCACGTACAGCTCGAATCGCTCCGCGATCGTCGGCATCCCGGCCTTGCGCTTCGTCAATGGACAGAGCGCAGCCGGATAGTCGTGCACGAACACGGGGCCAACCAGCTTGCTCTCGACGTGATGCTCGAACAGATGGTGCACGAGCACGTCGTGGTGCTTGCCCTTGATGTCGATGTGCGACTTCTGCGCTGCCGCGCTCACAGCGGCTTCGTCGTCCATGGCGACGCCGACGTGTTCTTTAAACAGGTCGGCATACTTCGCGCGCTGCCAGGGGGGCGTGAAATCGATTGACTTCTCGCCCCACTTCAGGACTCGGCCGGCGCCCAGGCAATCGACGCACGCCACGATCAGGCCCTCGGTCAGGTCCATCATCGTTTCGTAGTTGCCGTAGGCCTGGTACAGCTCCATCATCGTGAATTCGGGATTGTGCTTCGGGCTGATGCCTTCGTTGCGGAAGACCCGGCCAATCTCGTAGACCTTTTCGATGCCGCCGACGAGCAGCCGTTTCAGGTGCAGCTCGAGGGCGATGCGCAGGAACAGCGGGATGTCGAGCGCGTTGTGATGCGTCTTGAACGGCCGCGCCGCCGCCCCGCCGGCGATGGCGTGCAGCGTCGGCGTCTCGACCTCGCAATAGCCTTGCCCGTCGAGATACGAGCGAATCTGACGCACGATCTTGATGCGCTTCAGCGTGATGTCGAGCAGTTGCGGGTTGTACGTCAGATCGAGGTAGCGGTGCCGCAGCCGATATTCCATCTCCGACATGCCGGCCCATTTGTCGGGGTGTGGCTCCATCGACTTCGTCAGAAACGTCAACGTCTCCGCGAAGATGGTCGGCTCGCCGCGCTTGGTCTTGCCGAAGGTCCCTTCGATGCCGACCAGGTCGCCGAGATCGAGTTCCTGCGCGAGCTTCCAGCCGAGTTCGCCGATCTGCTTCTGCCCGAGCATGACCTGCACCCGGCTCGACCAGTCGGTGAACTCGCTCGCCTCGTGCTTCTCGTCGCTACTGGTGGTCGTGCGCGTGGTGAGCTTGCCGGACCAGTCGCGGATATCGAGCCAGTGCACCTTGCCGCCGATGCGCCGGCTGACGATGCGTCCCGCGGCCTTGACGCGCGGCCGTTGATCTTCCGGCATGTCGGCGGGCAGCTCGAGAATTTTCTGAATGGGCGTGTGTCCGTCGAAGCGTTGGCCCCACGGATCGATGCCAAGACGCTCGATGTTGCGCAATTTCTCCAGTCGGCTGCTTTCGACAGGTTGATCCACGGCGTTTGTCGACTTTCAGTAGATTGGGCAAGGTCCAGCGGTGTCTATCGTGAGATATGGATTCTAGTGTCAGCCCGAAGTCTGGTCAATTCCAGCCGGTCCTCGCTTGCGCATGCATCAACTATGCCCAGTTGGCGAAAGAGGAGATGGAGATGGGACGACATCCTGTACGTGGATCGGTATTCGTTACTGACACCGCAATTCCACTTTCGAGGCGTCCCGTGTCCATTGCCCTCTATCGCCAACTGGGCTGATTGATTGGTTGCCGCACCTTCGCGAATACTAGGCCTTGACTCCTACTTGATCGCAAGATCCAGGTCGTTCTTTCCAGGTTTGATCTCGGCGGTCAACGGCGTCTTCTCCCGCGACGCATGCTCGGGAAACATCTCCGTCGTGGGCGGCGGTTGCTGGTCGATGGGGACCATCGCCCCGGTTTCGCCGGCCTTCTTGGCGTTGTCTACGAGTTGCTGATATTGCTCCTGCGTCATGCCTTCCGGCGGGACCGCCTTCGAGACGGTGACCTTGTAGCTGCCGGGCACCGCTCCCTTGGCGGCGGACTGGCCGGCGAAATGCGTCGTCAGCTCGAAGCGGCCGTTCGCATCGGTCTTGCCGACAGCGATTTCTCCTTTGCCGATATCCCCCGAGCCGCGCGTCAGAATGACGCTGGCGCCTGGGACCGGATTGCCCTGGTAGGTCACCTTGCCGCTGACGGTGGCGGTGGACGGAAGACCGCCGCCGCACCCTGCGATCGTGATGGAACCGAGCAGAAGCAATATTGGACAAGCAAATCTATGGTGCATGAGGAACTCCCGAGAAGATCAAGGATGTAATCCGAAATTCGAAATCCGCAATAAGTCCGAGCACAGAAAAACTGTGTTCGAGTGCTTCGGTATGGATTTCGAAATTCGGATTTGTATTGGATTTCGAATTTCGGATGTTTGAGTTTCAGTCAGGCATGGCGAACGTTTCGCCGCTGGAGCGGGTGCCCATGGCGCCCCAGACGCCGTAGGGGCTGGGGCCGCTGGTGACCTCGGGCGAAGCCGGGTTGCCGGTGTTGACGCTGTTGCTGACAAAGCGGACGGTGCCGTCGGCGAGTCCGACGTTGACGCCGCCGGTGTGATAGCTGTTGGCGCTGAAGACGCCCCACGAATCGCCCCAGTTGTCGGCGGCACACGACGGGCTGTTCGGCGGCAGGACGGTGTTGACGGCGGTGAATGCGGGATAGCCGTCGAACCATTGCACGCCGGAGGGGCGGTCGGTCATGACCGACTGGGCAGGAAGGTACAGGCCGTTGCTGGCGGTGCTCAGGCAAGTGATCGGCGAGGTGTTGAGCGAAGCAACGTTGTTGGCGAAATAGCCGTGGATGCTGCGGTTGTTGCCCGAGCCGAAGGCGCGTTCGGCGAAGAACATGGTGTTGGAGGTGCCGTCGGAGATGCCGACCATGGTGGTCTGGGTAGGACCGAAGACGCCGCGGGTATTGGCGAAGTGGTTGTTGAGGATGGTATCGCCGATGCAGACGCCGTAGGAGGAGGCGCCCCACGTGAGGCCCCAGATCTGGGCCGGCGCACCGTTCGATGGGCAGGTGAAAACCGGGATCTGCACGTTATAGGGCTGGTACACGGTCGAACGAATCGGCCCGAACGGCAGGATCGCGACGCCGCTCACGGTCTGCTGCTGGCTGGTCCAGGTGAATAGCGGCGTCTGATCGATATAGGGAAGAATCATCATCAGGCCGGTGTTGCGGCCTTCATTGCCTTGCGGGTTCGTGCTGCGCGTGCCCCCGTTGTTGATGAGCAGCAGCGGCAGCTTCTTGTTGGCGTCATGATACCCGTGCAGGCCCAGGCCAAGCTGCTTGAGATTGTTGATGCATTGTGTCCGTGCCGCCGCCTCGCGTACCTTCTGCACCGCTGGCACCAGCAGTGCAATCAGGATCGCGATGATGGCAATCACCACGAGCAGCTCGATCAACGTAAAACCTCTGCGTTTCGAATAGCGAATCAGCGACATAGGTGTGCTCCCCAGGAATGGAAAAATAAGCGCGATCAATCAAACAACGCACGCAGTCGCGATGGTTGGAAGGAGGTTCATTCAGTAGCCATGGATCACAGAATCGCTAAGGCAGGTCGCAACGTTGCGATGTCGATGGCAGGCAGGTGAGATGAGTTTAGTCGTAGCGATTCGTTGATGCAAGATCGCGCGGCCGCTGGAGACGGTAATTAAGCCATTTTGTACTCATTAGGCTTAATGAGGCTGCAGCGAGGTGTAGAGGCGTAGGGTGCGTGAAACGCACCGTCAGTGACGACGTCCTTCCAGGAATGCGTTCGTTCGCCAGGAACCAGCGTAGCGCATCGGATTGCTCAAACGCGCCGCTTGGGCGCCACTTCGGGATTGACCCAGGCGGGGAGCGTCTGGCTGGTGAGGCCGGCGATGAGGTTGCGGGCACAGATCTCGGCCATGTGGTTGCGCGTTTGCACGGTGGCGCTGGCGATGTGCGGCGCGATGATCACGTTCGGCAGCTTCAGGAGCGGATCGCCCGGCGGCAGCGGTTCCGGATCGGTCACGTCAAGGCCGGCGGCGAAGATGACGCCATCGGCGAGCGCGTCGGCAAGCGCTTTGGCATCGATCAGCGGGCCGCGCGCCGTGTTGATCAGCACGGCGGAGCGTTTCATCATCTGCAACTGGGTCACGCCGATCATGCCACGCGTCGATTCGTTGAGATCGGTGTGCAGCGACACGAAATCGGATTCGCGCAACAGCGTCGGCAGATCGACCTGGCGGGCACCGAATTGCGATTCGGCGCCGGCGTTTTTGTGGACGTCGTGATACAGAATCTTCATGTCCCAGCCGCCGTGGCAGCGTTTGGCGAGGGCCGCCCCAATGCGTCCCATGCCGACGATGCCGAGCGTGCGTCCGGCGAGGTCCTGGCCGAGATGGCCGAGCGGTTCCCACGTCTTCCATTTGCCGGCGAGCGTGTATTGATGCCCCTCGACCAGTCGCCGGGCGGCGCCGATCAGCAGGCAAAACGCCATGTCCGCCGTGGCATCGGTCAGGACGCCCGGCGTATTGCCGACGGCAATGCCGCGTTCGGTGCACGCCTTGATGTCGATGTTGTTGAAGCCAACCGCGAAGTTGCTGATGACTTTGAGCCGGGCCGCCTTGTCGAGCACAGCTGCATCGAGCCGATCGGTCAGCAGCGCGACAAGGCCGTCGAGGTCCGCGATCTTGGCGAGCAAGACATCTGCCGGCGGCGGCAGCGGATCGGGCCAGACCTCGGCATCGCATGCATTCCGGATCAGCGTCAGCCCGGCCTCGGGGATGACACGCGTGACGAAGACCTTCGGCTTGCTCGGCATTCTCAAGTAACTCCTCGCTCCCACTCGCCACACGACAGCGACTGAACCTGTCCGAGCCGCGCCCGTCAGGAAGCAGTTAGTATCTTTGGGATTCACCTGTAGCAAGGGATACTGCCCGCTTCCTGACGGGCGCGGCTCGGACAGATCTCGCACCTGCAATTGACGAAAGACGCCGCGAAGCTGGAGCGTGGTGCGGGAGTCACTTCGTCGCGGTCACGGTGACAATCTTCGACAGCGTCATGCCGTTGCTGGAGCGGATGCGGATGGTGTGCTCGCCCGGTTCGAGGACGCGCGCTTTCCACAGGACCGAGCTGAACTCCTGATCCTCGGCGAGAGCGGCGACCGGCTCGATTTCCTTGCCATCGACGCGCTGCATCCCCTTGGGCAGCTCGAGCGTCAACGACTGGCCGCGAGCGGGATCGGCGACGACGGCGGAGATCGTGCAGAGCTTGCCGGGCTCGAAGGAGCCGCCCAGGGCGATGTTGAATCGGCCTTCGCTGCCCAGGGGCACGGCGACGCCTTCGCCGTAGGCGTAGGCGAGCTCGCGCTTGCCGCCGGGCTTGATTTCCTTGGTGGCCCAGAAGCCGCTGATGGCGGAATCGCCCATGGCCTGGATGGCGTTCATGTCCCAGCCACCGAAGCCGGCGCGCAGGCTGGAGAGGACGACCTTGTTCATGTTCTCGTATTTGCCGCCGATGTTGATCGTCAGGTGCGAAACGTAACCGGGGTTGTCGAGATTCGGGATCTGCAACATCTGAACGTAGGGGGGCAGCGTCTTGTCTTTGAGCACGATGCCATCGAGGATCTTTTTCGGATGAGTCGGTGCAGCAAAGAGGCAACCATCGTTTGAGATGACGTAGGTGTCCATGCACATGCGGGCGCCGACGGAGTGGGCCCGGCCGGATTTGTTTTCGATGGTGTAGCTGATGAGGACGGTGTTCATGAGCCGTTTCTGGCCGGGCTTCGCCTTGGTCGGATGCAGCTCGGCCGTTTGGGTGATGTGGATGTCATCGATGATCCAGCTCGACGCGTAGCCAACGCGCTTGCGGCCCCCCGGCGTCTTGCCCAGGTCTCCCTTCTTGGCCTCGAAGCGGCCTCCCTGGCCCGGTTGCAAAATTCGCTCATCGATCTTGAACATCGGGAAATGGCTCAGGTGCAACGTCTGATTGTTCATCGTGCGGATGTTGAGGTAAAACCCCTGGCCGGCGAAGTTCTGGCCGTTGAAATTGATCCGCTGCGTCGGATCGATCGCGCCCGTGTCATCCATCGCGTTGACGACGGCCTTCTCATCGCGAATCTTCACGTCAAACTTCGGTTTCGAATCCTGGGCCGTGCCCTGCGACGTCAGGAGGACGCAGGCGATGGCCGCCACCACGAGAGCACGGCTAATAACGCGAATGCGATGGGTTTTCATGAGTTTCGTCCTGATAGGAGCTGTGACTATTTTTCGGCGGAGATCGTGACGATCTTCGACAGGGTCAAACCGGTGCTTGAGCGGACGCGAATGGTGTGCTGGCCCGGTTCGAGGACGCGCGCTTTCCACAGCACATTGCTGAACTCCTGATCGTCCGCAAGAGCGGCGACCGGCTGCGCCTCCTTGCCTTCCAGCCGTTGCATGCCCTTCGGCAATTCCAGCGTCAACGTCTGGCCCAGCGCGGGATCCGCGATGACGGCCGAGATGGTGCAGAGCTTGCCCGGCTCGAACGAGCCGCCGAGCGAAAGCTGGAAGCGTCCTTCGCTCTCGGGAGAGACCGCGAGGCCTTCTCCGTAGGCGTACGCCATCTCGCGCTTACTGCCGGGCTTCAGTTCCTTGACCGGAAAGTAGAAGCCGAGGGCGGAATCGAACATCGATGGCGTGGCCGGCATCTCCCACGCGCCGAAGCCCTGGCCATGCCGCGTGAGGACAAGCTTGTCGGCTTTCTCGTAACGGCTGCCCAGGTTCAGCGTGAGGTGGGCGACATAGCCGGGGTTCTTCAGGTCAGGACGTTGCAAAAGCTGGAGGTAAGGCGGCAGCGTCTTGCCTTCGAGCGTGACGCCGTCGAGGATCTTGCCCGGATGCGTCACCGGGGCGGCGAACTGGCAGCCGTCGTTGTCGATGACGTAGGTGTCCATGTAGATGCGCATGCCGAAATCGTGCTTCTTGTCGCTCTTGTTCTCGACGGTGTAGGTGAAGAGAACGGTGTTGAGCTGGCGTTTCTTGCCCGGACCGGCGGACTTGGAGGGATGCAGCTCCACGGCCTGCGTGACGCGCAAGCCGTCGAACAGCCAGACCGTCTGCGATCCCTGCCGTGCCTTGCCTCCCGGCAACTTGGGCAGCGGGCCGCGCTTCACCTCGAACTGGCCTCCCTGTCCGCCTTGCTGGAAGAATCGGCCATCGATCATAAAGCTCGGAAAATGGCTCAGGTGCAGCAACTGCCCCTGCAGCGTGGTGACGTTCGAAAAGAATTCCTGCCCGGGGAACGCCGGCTGCGTCTGAAAATTGATCCGCTTGACCGGATCGATGGCGCCCGAGTCCGCCATGTTGACCACGACGGTCTTGTCGTCTTCGATCTTGATGCGATATTTCGCGCGCGCCGGCTCCTGCGCCTGCGTGAGCGGGACAAGGAGGCCGACGAGAAAGAAGAAGCAGGCCGCGTTGCGAATCGACATGGTGGAACTCCTCGCCACGGGGAGAGCGAGCGGCTCTCCAACTATCCTAGCAAAAGTGACAAGTGACGAGTGACACGTGACAGGGAATTTATGTCTGCTTTTGTCACTTGTCACTCTGCCTTTGTCACTTGTCACTCGTCACTTGTCACTTGTCACTCTGCCTTGTCACTTGTCACTAACCATGAAGAGCGGCATGATGTAGCAACGCATGTTGTCCCTGCGGGTCGTCCAGGTGAAATGCCCGCCGTGGCCTTCCATCCCGGGACGCCAGCGATACTGGCGAATGTTCTTGTACGCGTCGAACCCTTCCGCATCGGTCCAGCGCGGATACCAGAAGCCGATGCGGCCGGCGGCGGGGCCCTTCACGCCATCAAGATTGCCCCAGTCGGGCGTGACGCGATCGAGGAGATCGTCGTCGGGGCTCCAGAAGTTATCGATGCCCGCCCGGCTGGTGCGCAGCGAGGGCCGCAAGTCATAAGTCGCCGATATCGGGGCGGCGATCAGGATGATGCGTTCGACGCTCTGCGCCGGCAGCATCTCCGCGGCTCGCAGCACGATGCCCGTGCCCGTGCTGTTGCCGACGAAATAGATCTCGGCGTTCGGGCAGGCGCGGCGCACCTGCAACGTTGCCTCGGCCAGCCGCTGGGCGGCGAGGTACTGGGCGACATGATCCTTGTAGTCAGCGATCGCGTGATCGCCCCGGCACCACCAGATCGTGTGAAACCGGAGTGGCAGGTGCATTTCGCTTGCCAGCTCGGGGATGTTGTCCGTGATGGTCGTGCCGCCCCCCGCGCCGTTAACGAGGAACACGAGCTTCGGACCCGCCTGAGCGTGGGCAGAGCCGTGCAATCCGATGAAAGCCAACACGACCAGCGGAAAACGATAGCGCATCGCAGATTTCTCCAGGCATGCAACGAATGGTCGGCGTCATCCCTTTTCGTGAAACAATCCGTGCTTCCAAGGTAACCGAAAAGGTCTGCGTCCCCATCGCATTTTGGAGAGATCCGGCCAGCTTTCCGCCTGCCCGGCCGATGCAATCCGCACGCCCCGCAAATCCGGACCGCTGGGCGCGTTTTCACCTGTCGTAATAAAGACGATGATCCCGAGCATTTCGGTCGGAAAAAGTAGGTCAGCCTTTCCAGGCTGACGAGACTTGCTGAGGAACGAAAGATTTCAATTCAGTTCACCGATGGGTGCAGTCGCTGACAGGATGCAACCACAGAGGATTTGGAGATCACAGAGCCCACAGAGAGAAACGGACTCAATGGCGATTGTCGCAGACTTCGACGCCATCCAAGGAATCCAGTAGTATTCGCTCCTTGACTTGTATTTCCATCGGTTTCTCTCTGTGGGCTCTGTGATCTCCAAATCCTCTGTGGTTGCATCCAGTCAGCGGCAGTAGCTGTCGGTACTTGTATTTGCCCGGGTCGAGGGCCAAAATGGTCTCGGGGAAGGTGCGCGAGGCCACAATATGCAAATCTCCCTGACGGTCGCGATGTTCCTGTTGTTCCTGTTGGCAGGGCAGCCAATCTTCAACGGCATCAATCCGAAGGCCGCTTTCCCTAGCTGCACCTTGGACGTGAAGACGGATCCGACTCATCCGGTCGGTATGCCGATCATTCTCAGCATCCAGCTCACGAACAAGGGAAAAACGCCAGTATCCTATTGGTGCGGCGGGCCGCGAGACTATCCCGGGCTGGGCGGTTTGCAAGCTACCGTCACCCCAGAGGGAGGCAAGCCGACCGTCGCTACCTTGTCGAACGGTCAGTACTTCCTCGGCTCGGGCATGGATCGGCAAATCAAACCAGGCCAGGCGATGGAGGTTCCCGGCGTGATGCCGCCGCTGCCCAAAGGGTCGTACACGATTCAGATCGGGGAAGGCAAGAGCGTCCAGGTGAAAGTGGCCGATGACCCGGATCTACTCAAAAAACGCGAAGCGGACCTTCTCGCTGGCGTCCGCAAGGGGGATCCGTTCCTTCAGCATGCGGCTACTCTGTGCCGGCTGCCCTCCTTCCAAAAATCGATCCTTAAGGATCTCGACGGAAACTTCGTCGTGCAAGCTTCCGATGTCTTGGTCAGAGTGGGCAAGGATCTGCCCCCGGACGCCGGAAAATACGTGGGCAAGGCCTTGCGGCGATCAGCATCGAACAGCAAAGAACTCTGGACCCTGGCGTCGCTCGCCTCGCGCATCGGCACCGATGAGATGTTGGATATTGTGCAAGGCATGGCACGCAGTGAAGGCTTCGGGCGAGAAGGCCGTCTGGTGATGATACGCCACCTCAGCTTGTTCAAGCAGGAAAAATCGAGGACGGCGTTGCGCGACCTGCTGAAGGATGGCGATGAATTCGTCCGCTTCCGTGCAGCCTACGACCTTGCGGTCTTCAAGGGTGCAGACCGGGCGGGACTGGACGTGTTGATAGCGGTTGCGGAAAACCCGAACCACAAGGAACGCGTCCACGCTTGTTTCGCGCTGGCATGGTTCACCGCGGAGCCCCGCGCCGAGCGGGCCATCCGTAGCCGTTTGACAGATGCCGACGGCAACGTGCGCCAGTCGGCAGCGTCGGCGCTCCAGCAACTTCTTCAGAAACGCAAGTCGCGCTGATATTATTCATAGCCAACTAAAGCCCACACTACGATATGAGCGATCTCGGGAAGTTGTTCTTCCGATCATTCCTAAGATGAACCAGCCGGATCTGAGATACCAATGACCGATTTACTCGTGATCGCTGTGGGGGTCTCTCTCGTCTTTTGGGGCGTGACGTGGGCTTACGACCGGTGGGTTCGGCCGCGCATCATACAACGTTGGGTCGACAAAACGTTCGAAAACATGCGGTCCGGCGCCTACGTTCCGCCGGTAAAACAGTCGGAGCATTGCATTCCGGTTGGTTCTACTGGATTCATCGTGGCCAGAAGCCGTCCACCTTTCGTCTCTCCGAACTTCATTGCCTGGACCGACGTCGTTCGCATCGTGGCATTCAAGCAAGATTGGTGGACGGTCGACTGTATCTGCCTTGCAATCGCCACCGCCGACGGCACAACCACCGAAGTGAACGAAGAGATGGATGGATGGGAAGCGCTGGTCGAAGCGCTTCCCAAGAACTTGCCAGGGAGCAAACCTTGGAGCGAGTGGTTCTTGCAGGTAGCGTTTCCGGCATTTGCGACCAACGAGACGTTGATCTTTGAGCGGACATCATTGCTGATTCGAGGCACTGTCGATTTGAGGTAAAACGAGCCATCCCGAGATCGCCTAGCTTGCGCTGGCGGATGGCAACGAACACCCCTACGGCCGACGTTTCCTGGGGCTCTCGCACCTGGAGGGGGCGAAACTTGGTGGCATTTCGCGAGCCGTGCTGGGAGGTCGTTGCGGGGAGACCGGGCAATCGGTAGTGTGACAGCAATGTCCATCGATATCGCGAGACTGCGTGCCAACCTCGCCGGCGTGGAAGAGCGCATCGCCGCCGCCTGTGCCCGGGCGGGCCGACGCCGCACCGACGTGACGCTCATCGCCGTGACGAAGACCGTGTCGGCTGAGGTGGCGGCGCTATTGCCGGAACTGGGCGTCATCAATCTCGGGGAGAATCGCCCGCAAGAGCTGTGGCGCAAGGCCGCGGCGCTGCCGGCAAGCATCCGCTGGCACATGATCGGACATCTGCAGCGCAACAAGATCGAGCGGACGTTGCCGATTCCCTCGCTGATTCACGCGGTCGATAGCGAGCGGTTGCTGGAGGCGATCGAGGCGGAGGCGATCAAGCAGAATCGCAGCATCGACGTGTTGCTCGAGGTCAACGTCAGCGGCGAGGCGAGCAAGCAAGGTTTCGCGCCGACAGCGTTGCCGAATTTAAGCGGGTTGACGCGCGTCAAGGTGCGCGGCCTGATGACGATGGCGATGTTGCAGGACGCCGAGCGGTGCCGGCCGACTTTCACGAGTCTGCGCGCGTTGCGCGATCGCCTTGGCCTCGAGCATCTCTCGATGGGCATGAGCAACGACTTCGAAATCGCGATCGAGGAGGGAGCGACGTTCATCCGGCTCGGCAGCGTACTGTTTGAGGGCACCGCTTCCCCCTCTCCTTCTGGGAGAGGGGTTGGGGGTGAGGGATGATCCAGATCACCGAGCATGCGCAAGGTTGCGTCGTCAGCGTGCGAGCTCAGCCCGGAGCGCGGCGAAACGCGATCGTCGGCGAACAAGCGGGCGCGCTCAAGGTTGCGGTCACCGCGCCGCCGGACAAGGGGCGGGCCAACGACGCGATCATCGAGGTGCTGGCCGAGGCGCTCGGGCTCAAGCGCTCGCAGGTGGAACTGGTCGCGGGACCGACGAGTCGGGCCAAGAAGGTGTTGCTGCACGGAATGTCGGTCGAGCGGGCGCGCGAATTGATCAACCAGTCGATCGAAGTTTAGGCGCAATGCCGCAGGCATACGCGGACGTGATGCCAACGGCATTGCGGTTTACCCCCGGGAATCGCTGCGCTCATCCCGGGGCTTGGAAGTTACTCATTGCCGCCGCTGGTCGCCGGGCGGGCCGGGTCCTGGCCGTTGACCCACGGGCCGCCGAGGCGCTGGTAATCCGGCGGTTCGAGGGTGCTGCCGCGGTTTTCGCCGGTCCAGCCGATGATCTGGTTCGGCCGGCCGCGCTCGCGGCTCTTGCGTTCGAGACGCGTCGCCCATGACGCGTCGGCTTCCGCCGGTCGGCGGCGTTCGCGATCCCAGAACAGCACCTTGCCCTGGCGGTAGCTCTGGACACCCATGTTTACCGTCGTGAACGCGGCGGCGCCGAGCTCCGGCGTGCACATCGTTTCGCGATTGCGAGCGCGGACGCAGGTGAGGAAATTCTCCCAGATCGCCGTTCCCGATGCACCTTCGGAGATGCCGTCGCCGTGCCACACCGACTCGCGCTGGGCGGGTTGGCCGGCGCGCGGCCGATTGACCGCGGCTTGCGGAATCACTTCGTAGCCCCAGTCCGTCGCGTTCTGGCCGTTGCGCATCACCTGGCGTGAGCCGAACTTCACGGTCGCGCTGTGGCCGCGGATGACTTCCTCGATCGGATGATCGTTGCACATCGTCGCGGTGATGAGGAGCTGGCAGCCCTCGTCGTAGTCGGCGACGATGGTGGCGACATCGGGCACATCGCGGCCGTCGTATTCGAGGTAGATGCCGCCGCCGCCGACCACGCGAGCCGGATAGCGGACGCCCATGGCGCTGATGAGGCGCGTGACGCGATGGACGAAGAGATCGGTGAACATGCCGCCGCCGAAATCCCAGTAGCAGCGCCATTGCGCGAACTTGGCGCGATCGAACGCCATTTGCGGCGCGAGTGGGACGCCCTGCTCCACGGAGAAGCGATGGCCGAGGAACATGTCCCAGTCGATGGTGGTGGGATTCATGTCCTGCATCAACGGATAGTAGCGCCACTGGCCGACGTTCGAATTGCGATAGTAGCTGGTCTGGGCCTGGCAGACGTGGCCGATGTCGCCACGGCGGATCATCTCGTTGGCGCGCCGCAGGCTCGGGTCGGCCATCCATTGCACGCCGACGGTCATGACAATGTTCGCGCGGCGCGCCGCGTCGACGACGGCATGTGCTTCGGCGATCGTCTTGGTCATCGGCTTTTCGCAATAGATGTGCTTGCCGGCGCCGGCGGCGTCGATGCACATCTTCGCGTGCCAGTGGTCCGGCGTCGCAATGCAGACGGCATCGACTTCGCGCTGTTCGAGAATTCGGCGATAATCCTTGGTGACGTGCTGGCGATCATCGACATTGAGTCCGCAGCGACGCGCCGACGGGAACAGGCCGCGGCCGCTCGCGGTGCCATCGGGACGCCGGCCGAGCGTGGCGTTGCCATCCCACACATCGCAGACGGCGATGGGGCGGACCGAGTTGGCATTGGCGCGCTGCAGCGCGAGGATGACGTCGATGTGCTGCTGGCAACGGCCGCCGACGCCGAGGAACGCGATGCCGATGCGATTGTTGGCGCCCTGCGCCTGGGCATAGGTCTTGGCATCGAGCGCCATCGCGGTGGCGCTGGCCGCGACGCCGGTGGCCGCGGTCGTCTTCAGGAAGGTGCGACGCTTCATTTGGATTGCTCTCCGGAAATTTGAGAACGGGCTTAATGTTCCTGCTATTCTGGCCGAAAGCCGTGGCGATGACAAAGAGATTTCCGTAAAAGTGGCGCCAGGGCTCCGCGCTCCTCTTCATCAGGTCAGGCGTTTGCACCCTGGCCCTTCCTTCGCATCCTGCTTCTCAGTGATGTTGCCTGTTCCCGATTCCTTCAGCGCCGCCGAGCGTTCCGCGTTCAAAGCAATGCACGCGCTCCACTGGCTCGGCACTTCGAGCTCCTGGAAGATCGCCTCGACCGGACACTCGGGCACGCAGGCGCAGCAATCGATGCATTCCACCGGATCGATGTACAGCATCGCGTCGTCCTGATAAAAACAGTCCACCGGACAGACGACCACGCAATCGGTGTACTTGCAATCGCGACACGGCTCGCAAACCACATGCGTCATGACTCGCTCCAGGGGTAAGGTTGCACCGGCGACATGCGTCGAACACGCTGGCCCGGCGGTGGAGTGCATGCAACGCACACACGATGCCGATCCGCGCTGCGGCAATCGAATGGAACGCAAACCCAACCACTGCAAGACGCCCAGCACAATCGCGTCCACAAGCGTCGACGGGTGAAAACGACGCGCCATCGTCGGTGCGACGAATAGAGGTTGCGCGTCCTCGTCCTCGCGTCCTCGTTCCCAAACTTCCATTTCCATTTGGAAACGCACCCGGGAAACTCCGGTTCCCGTTCATCGGTGGCAACGACAAGAATCCCAATCGTTGAACAGATTCGTCTGTTTCGCAAGTACTTAATCAAACATCATTTAGATCATTTTCCAAGGACTGTCACGTGCCGTGCACTGATTCTTTGGCTGCCACACCCGCGCGGGTCTCGCGCGTTTGGCTTTTCCGAAGGACACGTTGCCATGGACCTCGGACCTGCCCACATCGCATCTTCGCCGAGCGCGCATCCGCTTCGCAGCAGTCACACGACAAGCTTTTGTGCCGCGCTGGCGGCCGCCCTTCATCAGCGCACTGGCGCCGGAGGATCGCTGCCATCTCAATGGGCTCGGCGTGCGCGATGGCGTCGTGCGTTACGTGACCGCCCTGGGCATGAGCGACAGCCCGGCGGGGTGGCGCGCCGGCAAGCGTGGCGGCGGCGTGCTGCTCGACGTGCCGAGCGGCGAGGTGATCGCGCGTGGGTTGTCGATGCCGCACTCGCCGCGCTGGCATGACGGGCGGCTGTGGGTGCTCGGCAGCGGCAACGGCAGGGTGTGCATCGTCGATGAGGCGACCGGCCGGCTCGACGCTCACCAACGTCTTCGCAACCAGCGTGCGACTTTCATGCGATGCTCCCGCTTCGTTTTTGTTTGACGCGCTCCCGGCTCCACCGCACAATACCGCTCGTCGCCTGAGCGGGTTTCAACCACCACGAGGAGCTTCATCGATGTGCTGTAACGTCACGGGCCGGGCCATTGCGTTCTTTGTCGTGCTGGTCGGCATCGCGTGTGTGATCCAGGTTGGCGTGTCGCCGACGCCTGCGGTGAGCAGCCAGGACAAGACGGAGCCGAAGAAGGCCATCGGCAAGACGCCGCAGGAGCGGGCGGAATCGCTGGGGATCAAGTTCGAGAAGCTGCCCGAACCCTATCTCAACGGCTGCGTCAAGACCGGCAAGCTCCTCTTTACCTCGGGGTTCGGCAGCAAGATGAAAGGACGCCTCGGTAAGGACCTGACCGTTCCCCAGGGCTACGACGCGGCCCGCTCGTGCGGCGTCGACATCCTGCGCAACGTCTGGAACCGCCATGGCACCCTCAATAACCTCCGCGTCGTCAAGGTGCTCGGCTGCGTCAACTCGACGCCCGACTTCTCCGACCAGCACAAGGTGATGAACGGCTGTTCCGACCTGTTCCACGACATCTTCGGCGCCAAGACCGACGGCTATCACGCCCGCAGCTCCCTCGGCTTCGTGGCCCTGCCCACCGGCTGCGCGGTCGAAATCGAAGCCATCTTCGAGATCAAGGACTGAGTGAGGATCAATGGCCTGCTTCGAGCATTAGCGTGCCTTGCTGAACAGTGATCGATTTGAGATGCAGGTGCGCGAGAACGGCATACTTGGAGCAGCCGAGTTCAAGGTCGGCAAGGAAGCGGTCGCCGACGATGCGGATCCAGTTTTCTTGCCGGGCGATGTCTTCGATGATCTTGACGACCGCGCTTTTGAAGATGTTGCCCGGCACTCCCATCGCCTTGAACGACGCGAGCCGGGCGCTGGCGTGTCCGGCCTCGACGCCGACTTCCCAGATCGTTTCGAAGCGCACGGGGAAGAAGAAGGGATAGACGCCGCTGACATGGATGCCCTGGTCGCTGAATTTGACGCGCAGGTCGTCGATTTCGCTATCCTTGCGGACGACGTACTTGCGAAGAAGGTCGTTGAGATCCTGCTCGGTCAGGGACAGTCGCAGCGCGTGCAGTTCCATGCTCAATAACTCCTCGTTCCCACGCACTGCATCGCGACGCTCCCGGCTCGGACCAGGTTGCCTCCGCCGCCTGAGAATAGCGCGACCGGCCTACTTCTTGTCCTTCTCTTCTTTCTTTTTAGGTTCCGGGGCTTCCTTCGGGAAATAGTGGAGTTGCACGATGAGCGGCCGCGGCCGATTGGGATCGCGGTTGAGCGTGATCGTATTGTCACGCTTGGCGGGGTCGTTTTCGCTGTCGCTCAGGCGAACAACATTGCGGGCGGGCTGGTCTTCGAAGAATTCGTCCGGAGAAAGAATGTCCTCGAAAATCTTGGTGCCGAAATGCATCGGGAAGACGTATTCCTTCGGCTTGAGCTGGGCGACGACCTTCTTGGCTTCGGCGCCGTTGAGCGTGTAGATGCCGCCGACGGGAATCATGATGACGTCGACCGGTCCGATGCGTTTGAGCTGGGCTGGCGTCAGCAAATGACCGAGGTCGCCGAGGTGGGCGATCTTCCAGCCATCGACCTCGACGATAAAGACAGAGTTTTTGCCGCGCTGCAGGCCCTCGCTATCGTCGTGAAAGACGCCGACGTTGCGGATCTTGAAGTCTTTGACGGTTTCGTTGACGGTGGCCCAGTCGGCCTTGGTGCTGGCGCTTTTGAGGCCGCGCAGGACCTTGGGCTTTTCCTTGCCCTTCTCAGGATCCTTGAAGACTTCGACGCGAATGTGATCGGGATGATTGTGGCTGATGCAGACCACATCAACGCTGGGCAGCTGCGGCCGGCCATCGAAGTACGCGGGAATCGTGTGCGGATCGAAGGCCAGGCGCGTGCCCTTGCTGCTGGTGACGATGAAGAAGGATTGCCCGTGATATTCGATGTTGATGGGGGCCGCTTTCTCACCGCCGTAACCGGAAGATACCGCGAAGAACGTGGAACCCAATAGCAAAACCGCAAGCGCCAAGCGTCGCATGGAACCGTCTCCGAATAGGCACCGTATACCTTGGATGATACCGAATGGCCGCCGACGCACCAAACAATTTCGGAGCATCCGCGCATACGAGAAGACGGTCGAGACGGGAAGATCTGACATGCATTAACGGCCGTTTAGCCTCGCCTCGCAGAGGGGGCCGACCTGTCCTCGGGCGTCCGGCTAACCGACGGCAACCGGACGCCGCAACCGACCGGCCTCAACAAACCAGCGATACGTGTCCGCCAGCGACTCGGGCAGCGTGCGGGCACTCCAGCCCAGCTCGGCATGGGCACGCTCGGACGAATACCACCAGCAGAACCGGCTCAGCCTCGCGTGCTGCAGCGACGGATATGGCTCGCGGCGCACCACGACCGCCCGGGCTTCCGCCAGATACGCCAACGCCGATTGCACGCTCGCGGGCAGCGACAGGCGAGGTGGCGGTGTGAATGGATCGATGGACGATAGGCAAGCGACGAAGTCGCGCATCGTGTAGTTGGCGCCGCCGAGAATGTAGCGGCTGCCACGCCGGCCATGCTCAGCAGCGAGCAAGTGGCCGCGGGCGACGTCGCGCACGTCGACGATGTTCAGGCCACCCGGCGGAATCATCGGCATGTGCCCTCGCCAGAAGCGCAGACAGAATCGGCCCATGACGGAGGCTTCGTCTTCGGGCCCAAGCAGGAATCCGGGATTGACGACGACCACGTCTGCCCCGCGCTGGGAGGCCTCCAGCGCAATTTCTTCCGATTGCCGTTTGGCATGCACGTAGTCGACTCGCAGCTGCTGAAGGTTGAAGCGAGACGTCTCGGTCAAGATCTCATGTTGCTGCGACGCTCCGACCGTGACAACGCTGGACGTGTGCACCAGACGGGCGCCGGGCGGCAGCGCCGCGAGCACGCGGTTGGTGCCGTCGACATGGATCGCCAGCATTTCGCTCAGGCCGCGACCCCACACGGCAACCGGCCCCGCCGCGTGCATGACCACATCGCAATCGCGCAAGCCCGCCTGCACAGCGTCGGCATCGCGCACATCGGCGAAGATGCAATCGAGCCCAGCCAGCCGTTTGGCCAGCGCCTTCGACGCCGGCGCGAGGCCGAGAACGCGCACGTGGCCGGCAATGGGCAGAAGCTGGCGGACGATGTGCCAGCCGAGAAAGCCGGTGCCTCCCGTGACGCAGACGCGCTTGCCTGCCCAGAATCCCGGGTCGGGTTGCATGACCGCCTCCGATGAGACCGCGAACACACTCGGCAGGATTAATCGCTGTCGAAATCCGTGTCAAGACGACCCGAACTTTGCCCTATCTGGCTTGTCTTCGCATCTGCCGCGACAGGCCCATAGCGCCAGCGCCAGTAGGTCGCCGCCAGCAGTGTTCCGAGCGTGTAATAGACAATGTCCCAGGGATCCGCGACGCAGTGCGGCCCCAACAGCTCCGTGCGCGGCAAGAGAATCTCGAACACCCACGACCACACGATCAGCGGAATCGCCACTTCGCCGAGGCGCGGCGGCCCGTTGTCCGGGCGCAGCCCGAGCCGGCGCTGCACGAAGAGCATGATCGGCACCAGAAACGGAATGCAGATCAGGTCGTTCAAATGCTCATGCACAAACCCCGAGTCCCAGAGCCGCTTGCACACGTAGCGATTGACGACGTATGTCGCCAGACACAAAAGAAACAGCGGATCGCGCAGGTAGCGGAACGGCATGGCTCAATGATGGTCCTCGATGGGTGGCAGATGAACGAGCGCCAGGCCCGCTGCCATCAGGACCACGAATAGGATGGTGACACTGTTGTAAATCAGGACCTTGATCAGCGACGTGCGTTTGCCATCCAGTCCGGTGCTGTAGATGAGGAACAGCGGAAACGCGAGGATGCCGGCGAGAATACAGGTGTTTTGCACGCCAAACGTTTGCATGTGAAACGTGAAATCCCACAGGGAGCGACCAGCCTCGACGCCGTGCGGCGGCGCGTTGCGGTATTCGACCCACGCGCAAACAAACGCGGTCACGCTGACCAGCGCGGCCGTGAGAACGCTGAGCAGAATGCGCACACACCAGTAGCGCAACGACTCCTTGATCGGCATGGCCAAATCGTAGCCGAGATCGGGGTGCGGAATCAACGTCGAAGCAG
>DASRSQ010000208.1:0-10559 GCA_035656475.1 Gemmataceae bacterium
AGACGATCCTTTACAACATGGAGGCGCGCGAGTTCAAGATTCGCAAGATGGATTCGCTCGCCTCCGCCCGCCGCGAGGTAGAGGTGCCTGGCGTGCGCTTTGACGAGACGACCTCGAGTTACGGTTGGGGCAAGACCCGCGAGCCGTTCCGGTCGCATCCGATTCGCACCAGCATGCGTTTGGTTCATCGCGCCATGAGCGCGAGCGATCCCAGCACTGCCAAGCGTGAAGGCAAGGACAAGGGGGAGGCCACCGAGGTGAGCGTGCGTCATCCGCGGCCGGTGTATTACATGCATGCGTCGCTGCCAACGAGCGCCGCGGGAAGTCTGGTCGGCGCGCTGGCGCTGCCCGGATTGCCGGGCGGATTGCAGGCGGCGGCGACATGGGCGCAGAAGGCATCGTTGAGGCCGGACGACAGCGCGGTTTTCCTGGTGACGCGCGAGGAAAACTGGAACGAAGAGAAACCGTTCGTGATGAAAAACAAGGCGCCGCGTTACACGCCGACGAAAGACGAGGATCCGAAAAAGGGAACGGTTGACGAGGAACGGCGTGGCCCGTTCCCGATCGGCGTGGCGGTCGAGACGCAGGTGCCCGCGTCATGGTTCGACAAGGACGCCAACAAGGCGCCGCAGGTGCGCGTCGCGGTCATCGGCTCTGGCGGCGCGTTCGTCGGCGCCAGCCTGCCGCCGATGAAGGAGAAGCTGTTCCTGGACACCGTCAACTGGCTCCTGGGCCGGGACGATCTGCTGGCGCGGGATTCCGAAACCTGGCAGTATCCACGCGTCGAATTGACGTCTCTCGAGCAGAAGTGCTGGTTTGTGTTGTGCTACGGCCTGCCCTTCGCCTTCGTGTACCTGGGCGCCATGGTCGGATTAATGCGCCGCATGCGTTGATCGTTTCAGCCGCAACGTAGGGTGGGTCGAGCAACGCGAGACCCACCGTCCTGGCAACCAGCGTCTGGCGCATTGGTGGGTCTCGCGTTGCTCACCCCACCATACGGCGCTGACGCCATTGATCCTGCGGGCTCAACAATAAGGACATTCACCGCGATGAATCTCAAGACCACCTTCTTGCTGATCCTGCTCGCTGGCGCCGGCGTGGGCGGATGGTACTGGACCCTGTCGCACAAGGTCGAGCAGCCCAAGAGTGAGACGCTGGCCTTTCTCGAAGCCATGAAGCCAGGCCGCATCACGGAGGTCGAGGCGACCCGCGGCAAGGAATCGTTGTACACCCTCAAAAAAGTCGGCAATGACTGGGTGCTCCCCGGCAAGTGGCCGTGCCGGCCACAGGAAGCCGAGCAGATCGTCTCCTTGCTCAGCTCGCTTCACTCCCGCTACATCCCGGCCGCCATTAATGACAAGAGCGACCTGAAAAGCTTCGGCCTTGGCGACAATCCGCTTACCATCAAGATCACCACCAGCGACCAATCGCACACGCTCCGCTTCGGCGATGAGCCGGGCGACACCAATCGCTTCACGCGCCCCACCTTCCTGCGCGTCGATGACAAGCGCGAGATCGTCCGCCTCGGTCCCGGCGTCACGACCGCGCTCGATCGCAAGCTCGATTATTTCCAGCAACGCCGGCTGTTCCCCTTCGAGCGCGTTGCCAAGGAGGAGGAAAGCAAGGACAAGATCGAACAACTCGACGCCGCCGAGATCGCGGTCGAGACGCCGGAGGCAAAGTTCACGCTCGTCAAGAAGGACAAGGACTGGTTGCTGAAAAATGCGCAGCGCAAGAAGGATGAAACCTGGGAATCCGCCGGCGCCAACGACCGCCTCGATCCGGACCGCCTGGAATCCCTCCTGCGAGCTTTTCCCGATGTGTGGGCGGAGAAGTTTGTCGACAAAAAGGACAAGTCGCTCGAGGATTTCGGCCTGAAGGCACCGGCTTATTCCATGTTCGTGTCGAAAGCCGGCGGCGCCAAGCTAAAGCTGCTTGTCGGCAAGGTGTCCGAGTCCAAGACCACCGTGAAACCCGCTCCGTCGCCGCCGCAATTCGGCATGCCTCCCCGGCCCCCGGAAACAATCACGGAGGAATATCGCTTCGCCAAGCTCGACGGCAATGATCAGATCTTCGAGATCAAGGCCGACAAGCTCAAGGACATCGCCATCCCGCTCGATGAGCTGCGCGATCCACGGCTTGCGCGCTTCAAGGTCGATGACGTTAAGCGTCTCGAAATCCAGCACGGCAAGCAGGACCTGGTCCTCGCCAAAGTGACCAAAAAGGAAAAGGATGTCGAGAAAACGAAGTGGGTCTTGGAAAAGCCGACGAAGGAGGAAGCGGACACGAAGCAGGTCGAGGAAGCGTTGCAAAAGCTTGCCGACCTGCAGGCACGGGACAAGGACGTGCTCGACAAGGCCGATCTCAAGGCGGTCGGCCTCGACGCACCCTCCGCACGCATCAAGATCACGATCGAAGAAGGGAAGAAGAAGGACACGAATGACGAGGAGGCCAAGGACAAGATCAAGACGCGCACCATTGTTTTGCAGGTTGGCGCCAAGGAGAAGGACAAGGTTTACGTGCGCGTGGAGGGCTGGCCGCGCGTCAATCTGGTCGGCGCCGACATCTTGAAGTTGACGGAACGTTCGGACCTGGCGTTTCGGCCGCGCGAGCTCTGGCGCGTGGACCGCGATGCGGTCACGCGCATCGCGATCGACGCCGACATGCCGTACGCGCTCGAGCACAAGGATGGCAAGTGGAAGATCGCGCCACTCGGCGCCGACGTGGCGGGCAAGGAGATCGACGATCTTGCCAATGATCTGTCGCATCTGCAGGCCGAGCGTTTCGAGGCGGCCCACGTCAAGGATTTCGCGAAGTACGGGCTCGACAAGCCGGCGTTCAAGATTTCGCTCACCGCCAAGGACGGCAAATCGCACGCGCTCGAAGTCGGCGCCAAGACCGAGGGCGGCCGCTTCGCCCGGCGCCCGGGCGGCGACGCGGTGATTGTTGTCGCCGACAAGACGCTCGCCAATGTGCGGACCGACCCGCTCGAGTTGCTCGATCGCAGCCTGCTCAATCTTGATCCCCTGGACATCCAGCGCGTGCGTTTCGAGGGGGCGTCGCCGTTCACGCTGGAGGAAGCGAAGAAGGGGACCTGGCAAGTCAGCAACGGGTCGGCCCCGCCCATCGATATCAACAAGGGACAGCTCGCCGCGATTCTGACGCCGTTCGCGAAACTGCGTGCCGAGAAGTTCGCGGCCTTCGGCGGCAAGATCGACTGGGACAAGTTCGGCCTCGCCAAACCCGCGGCGAAAATCACCGTCACCGTCAAGGATCCGGGCGCCGGCAAGGACAAGAGCCACGTCATCGAGCTTGGCAAGGACGCCGGCAAGGGGACTCGTTTCGCCCGCATTGATGGCAAGGACGCGGTCGTCGTGCTCGGCGAATCCGTCGCCGCCCTGATGCAGCGTCACTACGTCGACTTCGTCGACCCGCGCGTGCTTACCCTCGACCTCGAAGCCGTATCGCGCATCGAACGGCAGATGAAGGATGCGCCGCTCGAACTGACGCGCCGCGATGACGGCTGGCAGATCACCAAGCCCGGCATTCGCGACGCCGACAATCTTACCGTCTTCGATCTGCTCAAACGCACCGGAAACCTTCAGGCCAGGCGCATCGCCGCCTACCCGGCCAGGGACCTCAAGACATTCGGCCTCGATCAGCCGACCGCGGTTGTCACGCTCTATCTGGAAGACCTCGGGCGCAAGCACGTTATCAAGGTCGGCAACCTGAGCAAGGATGCGACACATAACGATACGGACGAGCGCTTCGCGCAGGTCGACGACAAGGCGATGGTGATCGTGCTGTCGCCGGAACTGTCGCGTTCGCTGGTGGCGCCGGCGCTCTTCTACGCGGATCGCAATCTTGCCAGCTTTTCCGGCGCCGATCGCGCCGAGCTGACGCGTGGCGGCCGCACGTTCGTCTTCACGCGTGAGGACAAGGGCTGGCAGATGACGCAGCCCACCAAGGGGAAGGCCGATAGCACCGAACTCGACGATCTCGTGCGCGGCTTGCAGCGGCTGCGCGCCGACGAGATCGTTGCCGAGAAGGCCGGCGATCTCAAGAAGTATGGTCTCGATATGCCCGTCGCGGACTGGCGCTTCAAGCAAGGCGGCGCCGATCGCTTGCATCTGCTGGTCGGTGCTGCTGAAAACAACAAGCCGAATGCGCGGCGCTACGCCAAGCTCGGCGACAAGGGCACGATCTTTCTGTTGAGCGAAAAGCTGTCCGCCAAGGCGACTGCGGATTATCGCAATCGGCAGGTGTGGGAGCCGTTCCGCACGACACAGGTCGATGAGATCACCATCAGCGGCCCCGAGAAGCCTTACACGCTGTTCCGCAAGGGCCCCCTGTGGACGGTCGTCGGCATGCCCGAGTTGCAGGTTCGCGGGCCGCAGCTTGCCGACACGCTGGGTGCGCTGGCGTATGTGCGCGTCGTCGAGTACGTCGCTGAAGGGAAGGCCGATCTCAAGGCATTTGGGCTCGAGAAGCCGACCTGGAAGATCGAGGCGAAAGTCGGCAAGGACAAGCGCGAGCTCTGGCTCGGCGCCAAGCAACCGGGCACGCAGCTTTTTTACGCGATGGTGCCGGGATCGGGCGCCGTCTTCACGATCGATGCGCTTGACAGCGTCGCGCTTGCCCGGCCGCTCGCGGAGCTGGTGGTTGAGGAGAAGAAGAAATGATGTTGCCCATGCGCGTCGTGATTCTGCTCGCTCTGCCGTTCACCTTGTTGCTTCTGCCGGCCGACGCGGGGACTCCGAAAAAACGCGTATTGCTGCTCTGGCACAGCCCTGACGGGCATCCGAAGGACACCCACGAATACCAGCTCGGCCAGAAAATCCTCAAGGCCACGCTCGAGAAACACGCGCCGATCGAGGCGACGCTCGTCAACGCGGACGAGCCGTGGAAGGATGGCCCGGCGCTGCTGGCGAAGGCCGACGGCGTGGTGCTGTTCGTCTCCGAAGGCGCGAATTGGCTGAGCGCCGATGCGAAAAGGCTCGAAGCATTCCGCGCCGCGGCCAAGCGCAAGGCGGGCCTGTCGGTCCTCCACTGGGGCATGGGCACGAAGGACGCCAACAACATTGAGGTCTTCGTCGCGTTGTTCGGCGGCTGTCACGGCGGCCCGGAGCGCAGGTACAAGGTTGTCGATACCGAGGTGATGTTGCCGGGCAAGGAACGCCATCCGATCCAGTCGGGCCTGTCGAAGTTCAAGACGCGCGAAGAGTTCTACTATTCGCTCAAGTTCCCGAAGCTTGGCATCACGCCCATCCTGACCACGCAGATCGACGGCGCCGGCGAGACCGTCGCCTGGGCGTACGCGCGTCCCGACGGCGGCCGCTCCTTCGGCTTCACCGGACTACACTTTCACGAGAACTGGCAAATGCCGGAATATCGGCGCCTCGTCGCGCAAGGCGTCATGTGGTCGCTGGACCTGCCGATTCCCAGGGAAGGTATCGCTGTCAAATAAGGAAGCCCCTCCGGCGGATTGAACTGCCCCGATGCTCGAACACGACCGTCTCGAAGCCGCCTATCAGACCGCACTCGCGGCATTGCTCAACGAGCGCACGCCGGACGGCCACTGGGTCGGCGAACTCTCGACGTCGGCCCTCTCGACCGCAACCGCTGTCATGGCGTTGCACCTCGTCGGCAAGCACGGCGGGCGACCCTCACCCCCGACCCCTCTCCCAGAAGGAGAGGGGAGACTGCAGGCCCTCGTCGATGGCGGCCTCGCCTGGCTCGCGGCCCATCAGAACGAGGACGGCGGCTGGGGCGATACGACGGTCAGCTTCAGCAACATCTCGACGACGATGCTGTGCCGCTCCGCATTCTATCTTGCCAAGCGCAGCGATTTGCCCACGGTGGCCAGGGCCGAGGCATGGCTGACTTCCAAGTACGGGCCCGCGTCGCAATGGCCCGAAGCGATTCGGCAGCGCTACGGCAAGGACCGCACGTTTGCGACGCCGATCTTGACGACGTGTGCGCTGGCGGGCCTGGTGTCGTGGGACGAGGTGCCGCCGTTGCCGTTCGAGTTGGCGGTGTTGCCACAATCGTGGTATCGGTTCGTGCGGCTGCACGTCGTCAGCTACGCGTTGCCGGCCCTGATCGCGATCGGGCAGTGCATCTACGAGCATCGCAAGCCGTGGAACCCGCTGTCGCGCGTGACACGGGCACTCGCCCGGCATCGGTCGCTGCGCGTGCTGCAAGAGATCCAGCCGAGTAGCGGCGGTTTTCTGGAAGCGACGCCGTTGACGAGCTTCGTGACGTTGAGCCTGGCATCGATCGGCCACGCGAATCATCCGGTCGCGGCAAACGCGGTGGAGTTCCTCGTCCGCTCGGTGCGTCCCGACGGCAGCTGGCCGATCGACACGAACCTCGCGACGTGGGTGACGACGCTATCGGTCAACGCCCTGGCCGCCGCGGGGGAACTGGATCGCCTGGACCGCAAGGACGAGTTGCGCGCGTGGTTATTGGGACAGCAGTACAAGACGCGTCATCCGTACACCGGCGCCGACCCCGGCGGCTGGGCGTGGACCGATTTGCCCGGCGGCGTGCCGGACGCGGATGACACGCCGGGGGCGATGCTCGCTATTCGCTCGCTACCCCTCGATTCGAAAATCCCACCACCACAAAGTCCCAAAGAAGGGCATCCGCAAATCGACATTGAATGTGCCATCGGCGACGCTCTGATGTGGCTAGTTTTCCTTCAGAACGGCGACGGCGGTTGGCCCACATTCTGCCGAGGATGGGGACATTTGCCGTTTGATCGAAGTGGGAGTGACCTTACTGCTCACGTGATTCGGTCGCTAAAGGTCAGTCATGGATATGATCCACGACACATGCAGGAACTCTTGAGAACAAATTTCTCGTTGCTATCCACGTGGAACTCTTATGGTACCTCCGTCGCGATCGCCAAGGGACTTAGATTTCTGAGTAGCAACCAACGTCCCGACGGCAGCTGGCTGCCGCTCTGGTTCGGCAATCAGCACATGCCCGATGACGAAAATCCCACCTATGGCACCGCGCGCGTGCTGGCCGCGTATCGCGATCTGGCTATGATGGATACGGAACCCGCACGCAAAGGAATCGCCTGGCTGCTGGCGAATCAGAATCCCGATGGCGGCTGGGGCGGCGGGCGGGGCTCGCTGTCGAGCATTGAAGAGTCGGCTCTTGCCATCGACGTTCTCGTCGATGCCGGCTCGCAGGCAACGGACCCCGTGAATAGAGGATTGGCCTGGCTCGTCGAACAAGTGGAGCGAGGCGGGCTGTTTCATCCCACGCCGATTGGCTTTTATTTCGCGAAATTGTGGTACTACGAGAAGCTTTATCCGATAATCTTCACCGTATCCGCCCTCGGACGTTTTCGCAGGCTGCACCCCTGAAACGTGTCGTATGGCTTGCGTCAATATCATCCGCTCGGCGGTTTAGCGTTAGAATCGCCGCTATGACGTTGCGCGTTTGCAAGACGTGCGGTGCGCTAAACCGCCGAGCGAGCGATGTTGACGCTTGCCTGGCGACGCCCGATTCCGAAAATAGGACCACACCGGTTCTCATTATCATTCAAGTTCGGGACCAACATGACTGAGGCCCCCCCAACCAAACCGCCGAACGCATCCGCGCATTTCAAGACCGTGCCGCAGGAACGCGAGCTGCGCGATCGCATCCGCGCCGAGGCGCATCAATTCGCCAAGAACATCGACCGTTCCAAGCAGATGACCAAGGCGTCCCTGCAAAAGATGGGCGAGGAGCTGCTGCGCTCGGCCAATCTCGATCAGCAATATCTCGGTTTCACGATGGTCGCGATCTCGAACGAGTTCTGGCGCGATCAGGTGAGCGCAATCGATTTTTCACGGCGCCTCTTGCTGTTGCCACATTGCTTGAAGAACGCGGAAGGTTGCCCGGCGGATTACGATGAGTTCGGGCTTGATTGCCGCAAGTGCGGGGCCTGTGAAGTCGCCGACTTCAAGACGAAGGCGGAGGACCTCGGGTACAAGGTGCTGGTCTCGGAAGGAACGCCGATCGTTCTCAAGATTATCGTCAGTGGCCACGTCGATGCGATCGTCGGCGTCGCGTGCCTGAACGTGCTCGAGAAGGCGATCGACAAGATCCTGCTCGCGGGCATCCCATGCGTGGCAGCGCCGCTGTTGTCGAGCAATTGCCGCAGCACGTCGGTGGACAACGATTGGGTGTTCGACCTGATCGGGCTCAAGACGGCGCCGCCCGAACAGAAGACGAAGACGTACGTGCACCTGATGCGGGCGTCGAACCAGATGTTCGAGGCCGCCGAACTGAACAAACTGGCGCCGCGGGCGCGTGGCAGAGGCCCCCTCACCCCCAACCCCTCTCCCCCGGAGGGGCGAGGGGAGTTCGATGCGAATCCGCTGACGCTGCACGAGAACATTGCGTACGACTGGCTCATGCAAGGCGGCAAGCGGTCGCGGCCCTTCATCACGCTGGCGGCATACGACGCGCTCACCGGCGGCAAGGGGACGCTGTCGGCCGAGGCGCTTGAGTTGCCTGACGCGGTGAAGCGGGCGGCGCTCGCGATCGAGACGTTCCACAAGGCGTCGCTGGTCCATGACGACATCGAGGACGACGACACCTTCCGCTACGGCCGCGAGACGCTGCATCGCCAGTTCGGCATCGGGCCGGCGATCAACGTCGGCGATTACCTCATCGGCCTCGGCTACCGCCTCGTGAGCCGCGAACGCAAGGCGATTGGCGGCGACGTGTCGGCCGATATCCTCGACAAGCTTGCCGACGCTCACATGAAACTCTCGGAAGGGCAGGGGGCCGAGCTGCTCTGGCGCGATGCGAAAGACAAGACGATCACGCCGCTCGAAGCGATGAAGATCTACGCGCTCAAGACGTCCCCCGCGTTCGAGGCGGCGCTCTACTCCGGCATTCGCCTGGCTGGCCCGGCGGATGCCTACGAGAAGATGATCACCGATTTCGGCCGGCATCTGGGTGTCGCATTCCAGATCCTCAACGACTTCAAGGACTGGCAAGGGGACAGCGACAACAAGCTGATCGCAGGCCAGGACACGCTCTCCGGCAGGCCGACGTTGCTGTTGGCGCTCGCGCTCGAAGGCTTGAGCGGGGGCGAACGCGAGGAGTTGCTCGCGATCGTGCAGGGGGAGCATCCCCGGCACGGCGACAATTTGTTGCCACGCGTTCGCGAGCTGTTCACGAAGGCGGATGTGTTCGCGAAGGCGGAAAAGCTGGTCGAGAAGTATCGCGCCCGCGCCGAGGCGATTGCCGACGAGGTGACGCCGACGGAGCTGCGCGAGTTGTTGTATTACCTGGTGGACACGGTGCTCGACCGAGCGGAACCCGAGGTCGAGCCGCCGCTGGTACAATTATCGTTGCCCATGGTGCATGCGTAGTCCGCCGCTTGTGGTGAGAGTAGCGAATTCGCTCCGCGAGTTCAGCGCGCACTCGCGGAGGGAGTGCTCTATTCTACGCCGCAAGCGACGAAAGGATGGCATCTTGAGCGCATCTGGTCCCGACATCGCAACGCTGTTCAAGCTCTTCCCGCCCTCGTCCTATCTGCGCGAATTCGACATCGTTCCTGCCGAGCAGGTGCCGCAACCGTATCACGATCTGCTCGTACACGAGCATCACATGACGGTGACCGTCGAGGCGCGTCACGGCAGCCTTGTCGATGTCAAGGTGCTCGAGCGCAAACGTGAGGGCGATGCGTATGCGCGCAAGATTCTCCTCGCCAAGCAGTCGGACGGCCGCATCGTGCAATTCGGGCTAGTGCTGATCTGGCTGAACTATTGCAGTCCGGAAGTGGCCGCGGAGATCCTCTCGGAGAGGACGCCGCTCGGGCGGATTCTGATCAACCACAACGTGCTGCGCCGCATCGAGCCGACGGATTACCTGCGTGTCACGCCCGGTCCCGAGATGATGCAGTGGTTTGACCTGAAGACGCCGGTCCCGGCGTATGGGCGCCTTGCTCTCATCCATTGCGACGGAAAACCCGCGATCGAACTGGTGGAGATCGTGGCGCCGGAGTCCGCTTAACTCACGCAGCCCACGAATCTTGCCCGTCCCCCGCGTCCGCGCCACCTCCAAGTCGATTTTTCCACCGTCACATCGGGAAAACGGCAAAGTCACCGTTATCGCTAATGTTTTCAGGAACGCTTTACGAAGAGAATCTTGCGATATTGCCCGTATTGGCTTTCAAGGACATGTACGCATGTCGATAGGTGCGGTTCGATTTCCGGTGGTCCGGGCGACTCCCGTCGCGTGGGCGCTCCTGATCTGGTGCGCACTTGCTGCGGCTTGCTTGACGCGATGCTATCTGTTCCCCACCCGGCAAACGGTTTTCCACGACTACGGGCACGCCGGTCGGGCCTGGGTGGAAGGAACCGATGCGTACCGGCTCGATCACGACGGCGTGCGCGTGATTCCGAAGATGAGCGGATTTCGCTATGCGCCGATCGTGTCCGCGCTACTCGCCCCGTTCAGCATCTTCGGCGACGCGATCGGCGGTGTGCTCTGGCGGCTGGCGAGCATTACCTGCTTTCTCGGCGCTTTTGCATGGTACGTGCGCG
>DASRSQ010000209.1:0-4763 GCA_035656475.1 Gemmataceae bacterium
GAGCGGACGAGACTGCGCCCGCATGGGCCACACGTCCCTATGTTGCACGAGTTCACTCCGTGGCCCAGTCGAGATGTGAATGATTGCCTTTTCCTGCTCCCGTTGTGGCAAACGATTCAAGCTGAAGCCGGAATTCGCCGGCCGGAAGACGACCTGCTCCGGATGCAAAGAACCGCTGGTGGTACCAGACGAGACGGCGCCGGCGTTGCCAAAGATTGCGTTTTCGTGCGACCGTTGCGGCATGAAGTTCAGCGTCCCCGGCGAATGCGCGGGACGCAAGACGACATGCCCGGGTTGCAAGGCGGTGCTCGTGGTGCCGACAGCGGAAGCGACGTGTGCGTTCGTTCCTGGCCCCGGACAGATCAAGGGGCCGCAGAGCAGCGTTGCCCAGGTCGGCGTCGAGGGAGGCGTCACACTGGCGGGCGACTTTGCCACCGCGGAAGCCCTGTCGATGCAGAACCTGATCGATGGCAAAGGCAACGACGGCGCACGCTACGTCGTCGAGGAGGAGCTGGCCCGCGGCGGCATGGGAGCGGTCATGCGGGCCATCGATTGCGATATTCGCCGGGAGGTCGCGGTCAAATATCTGCTCGATCAGTCGGATCCCAAGAAGAAAGCTCGCTTCATCGAGGAAGCGCAGATCACCGGGCAGCTCGAGCATCCGAATATCGTGCCGATCCATGAGCTTGGGATCGACTCGGAGAAGCACATCTTCTTCTCGATGAAGATGGTCAAGGGCCGCAGCCTGGGCGACATTCTCAAAGGGCTGCGCGATGACCCCGCGGCGACGGAGAGAGATTTTTCGCAAGGCCGCCTGCTGGCCATCTTCGTCAACATCTGCAACGCCCTGGCGTACGCCCATTCGCGTGGCGTGGTGCATCGCGATCTGAAGCCGGCCAACATCATGGTCGGCGATTTCGGCGAAGTCTACGTCATGGACTGGGGCCTGGCCAAGGTGATGCGCAGCGCGATGGCGTCGACCGGGTCGGGGCCGGCGCTGGCGATTCCGGTCGCCAAGGCGACCGACCCGCTCGACTTCAGCGTGCCGCTGGCGACGCCGGTGCCCTCCGCCGAGGCGACGTCAGCGATATCGCGATCGAGCAAGGTGGTGACGAGCCGCGAGATCGATGCCGACCTGACACAGCAGGGAGCGGTGCTTGGCACGCCGGTGTACATGCCGCCGGAGCAGGCCGCCGGAAAAATCGATCAGATCGACGAGCGCAGCGACATCTATTCGATGGGCGCGATCCTGTACGAGATCATGACGCTGCAGCCGCCGATCAACAAGGAGGGCGGTTACTGGCCGATCCTGATGCGCGTGGCGAAGGGCGAGATCGACGCGCCCGAGAAGAAGGCGCCGGAGCGTGCCCGCGCGGGCAAAGTCCCGGCGGAGTTGTCCGCCATCGCCATGAAGGCGCTGGCGGCGCAGCCGGCCAATCGCTATGCGACGATCGAGTTGCTCCGGAAAGATATCGAGCGGTTCATGGAAGGCCGGTCTGTCAGCGCCAAGCAGGACACGATTCGCGAGATGGCGGTCAAGCTGGTCAAGCGCAACCTGGGCGTCAGCATCGCGACGGCCGCGGCGGCCGCGATCCTGTTCATTGTTGGCGTGTGGAGCTTCATCGCCATCTTGAACGCCAACGCTCGCACGCGCGATGAGCAGAAGGCGAAGATCGATCTGGCCAAGAAGTCGGTGCCGTCCTTCGTGCGGGCAGCGAAGCTGCTCATCAGCGAGAAGCAATTCGACGACGCGTTCAATCAGGTAGACAACGCGGTCAACTTCGACGAAACCGATCCCGACGCTCGCTTCGTGCGCGGCCAGCTCATGATCCTGCGTCAGGAGTACGCGAAGGCTCGCCTCGACCTGGAGGCATGCCTGAAACTGCAGCCGGACCGGGCGAAGGCGAAGGCACTGCTGGAGATCGTGCGCGACGCCAGAAAGGATGACAAAGGGACGCTGCTGGCGCTGGCCGATGAATTCGGCCGGCAGAATGCTCACACCATCGCCGATCAGGTGGCGCGATACGCGCAGAAGCTAATGGCGTCGCGCGAGGAGTTGCTCAACAGCTACCAGGTGCGCATTGAGTCGGCATGGCCGGGGCGCGGCCGGCAGGTGAGCCTGGATGGGGAAGGGCGTTTTCACTTTCGCGGCGAGGTGGCCGGTGCGGAAGTCAAGAGCCTTGAGCCGCTGCGTGGAATGCCGCTGTCGTCCCTTTCGTTCGCGTTCACTCCGCCGGTGTCCGATCTGACGCCGCTCATCGGGATGCCGCTAACCAATGTCGGCCTGGGGGGCTTTCCGATCACGGATTTGACGCCATTGCGAGGAATGCAGTTGCAGCATCTGAACCTGAGTGCGTGCTACAAGATCAGTGATCTGACGCCGCTCAAGGGCATGCCGCTGAAAAGTCTCAACCTCTTTCAGTGCAGCGAGGTTCACGACCTGTCCCCACTTCGTGGCATGAAGCTGGAAGAGCTCATCTTGACCAACTGCCCAAAGATCCACGACGTGTCGCCGCTCGAAAATATGCCGCTGACCAGTCTCAATCTGCAAGGCTGCCAGGTCGACGATCTGACGCCTTTGCGGGGCATGAAGTTGCCCGCGCTTAATGTCGGCTGCTCACCCAAGGTACACGATTTGAGTTCGCTCAAGGGGATGCAGCTAAGCAACGTGTGGCTGTCTGGAAAATCCATTCGCTCGGTGGCGCCGTTGGCGGGCATGAAACTGGAACACATTTATCTCCACGAGGCGTTGGAACTGGCAGATTTGTCTGGTCTGGAGGGGATGCCGATCACCAACATGGGGATCCATGAGTGCCCTAAGCTGCGCGATCTGTCGGCCCTTAAAGGCATGCCACTCACTGTTCTGACCTTAGTCCATTCACCAGAACTTACGGACTTGTCTCCTCTGCGTAACTCGGCTTTGACAAGTCTGGAATTCCAGAACTGTTTCAATCTAAGCGACCTGTCGCCGCTAAAGGGGCTGAAGCTGAAATATCTTGGACTGAGTAACACCATGGTGAAGGACCTTGGTCCGCTCGAGGGCATGCCTCTCGAATCGCTATTATTGAGTTCATGCTCGAGCCTCCATGACCTTTCTCCTCTGAAAGGCATGAAGCTGAAAGCGCTGAGGCTGGGGGGCACTCCCGTCTTGGACCTAAGGCCATTGCGAGGGATGCCTCTGGACTCCATAGGAATTGGCAACTGTGCCAGCCTGAAAGATCTCTCCGGGCTGGAAGGCATGCCGCTCACCAGGCTGGAAGCTCAAATGACCGTGGTAACCGACTGGAGCCCGCTTGCGGGAACAAAGCTCACCCATGTCTATCTAGACAATTCACTCATACGTGATTTGGCGCCCTTCAAAGGAATGCCGCTCCAGGAGCTAGGGCTCCGCGGTTGCAAAGATTTGCACGACCTCTCGCCGCTCGCGGGAATGTCGATCCTGAATATCACGCTGCCCCCGGAAGTGACCAAAGGGATGGACGCGATCCGAGCCATGAAATCGCTGACGCAGATCGACGGCATGCCTCCCGAGCAATTCTGGAAGATCTGGGACGCTTCCAAGAAGAAGGGGAATTGAGGTCGCAAGAAACGAAAGGAGCGACTCGCATGAGCGTCGCGTATTTCATTGTGCTCGACAATGATGAGCCAGGTTTCGAGCTACAGAGCTTGTGGGCAAAGCCGTGCTGGGCAGGCACGGAGGAACGATCCGGAGAGGCGTGAGACGGCTACGACTTACGAACCAGCTTGAGCTCGTAGGATTTCTTGTCCTTGGTCACTTCGACCTTGAGCGGCGTGGTGCCAACGCTGCCATACTCCGTCGGAATCGGGCGATTGGTCTGGGATTCAAGCCATTCGGCGGCTTTCTCCTGTGCTGCGCCGTCAACGCCGCGCAGCTCTTTGGGCATCGGCGCGTCGGTGACGACAACCCAGTGGTTGGCCACAGCGGCCCCTGCTTCTCCCTTGTTCGAACATTTCAGCTGGAAGCGGCCCTGAGCGTCCGAAATCGCCTGCGAGTTATATTTCGCACCGAAATGCTTCAAGTCGGGCACAAACTGAATTTGAGCATTGGGCAACGGCTCGCCGTTGAGCAGGACGACGCCTTCCGCCTCAACCACAGCTGGAGGCGTGGGCGCGCAGCCTACAAGGCCGGTCGCCAGGCATAAAGCAGCGCCTGCAACGCGCAGCGCTCGTCTCATGAATCGGCCCCTTTCGCAAGGTATGCCTCCCCTTTGGAGGGAGGCTATCAGAGCACAGGAACGGGATCAAGGCAGTGAGACGACCTCGCTGCCGGTGCGGGTGGAGAGGGCCTGAAGCATGGGTAGATCGCCATTGTTGACAAGCGTGAAGAAGCGGACGGTGCCGTCTCCCATGCAGAAGAATGAGCCGCCGAAATGGCCGCTGCCGAAGGCACAGGCGCGGTCATCGGTGTTCGACTGGCTGGGGCTGGGCGGGACCATGTAGTTGATCGGAACGGGGGTGCTGAGCAGGTAATCCTGCGAGGCGCTGTAGTTGGCCCAGGCCCAGCCGCCGAGGGTGCTGATGCTGCTGTAGTTCGGGTCGTAGTGGTATCGTTCGCCGAAGAGGAAGGTGTTGCTGGTGCCATCGGTGATGTCGGTGAGGCGATTTCGGCTGTTGATCCAGAAGATGCCGTCGGTGGTCATGCTGGTGATGTACCAGGAGCGCGTGCCGCCGTTGGCGCCGTAGGAGATTTGGCCGAAGTAATAGGTGACGCCGCCGGTGGTGTAGGTGGTGACTTTGTTGTC
>DASRSQ010000210.1:0-8591 GCA_035656475.1 Gemmataceae bacterium
ACCATTCTACAGCCCCAATTCTCGCGGAATGGTCCCGAAGGTCAGCTTCCAAAAATTCGCGATCCCTCAGCTAAGCCTTGACGGGACACTAGGTGATTTCCAGGACTTTGGCGACGTAGTCGATATGCAGTAGTCGGCCGATTAGCGCCCGCCCTGACGAATCGACGACGCCGGTCATCGCTGCCCAGCTCCGATGTGAACCGTAACGGAATGTCCCACGCGCAACACGCAGCATCGACGATCCGGATACGCCGCGTGCGCGGCGGCGGATGCTTCGCTGAGTGTTTGACCCAGGAAATACTCGCCCGAGTCAGGTTCAATAGCAACGAAAGCATTTGGATTCGAACATTCCAATTGATGCTGCAAGCGCTCTTCATAGACGCGTTTGGCTCGCGTGAACAGATCCGCAGCGGTCATGTCTAACCCTCCGATGACGTCATTGTAGCCGTATCCGTACCTCACAACATATCCTGCGGATCAATATCGACCGTCAACTCGACATTCGCCGTCGCGCGCACGCTTGGCAACACGGCACGCAATACCTGATGCAGCACCGCGGAGCTGGCGCTGTGAAGCTGGAAGTGGAAGCGGAAATATCCCTTCAAGCGAAACACCGGCGCCTCCGCGGGGCCAAGCAGCCGCAGCGTCGGCTCCTTCGCGGCCTTGCGGCGATCCAGCTCCACGTTGAAGGCGGCCGCCAGGCGGTTGGCGTATTCGTTGCCCGCCTTCTCGTCGCGCGAACGCACCAGCAATCGCGCCATTCGCTCGAACGGCGGATAGCGATGCGCTCTGCGGACCTTCATCTCGGCTGCGGCAAATCTCAGGTAATCGTGATTCACCGCCAGCGCGATGCTCGGATGCTCGGGCTGCATCGTCTGGATGTAAACGTAGCCACCCTGGGCGCCACGGCCGGCCCGGCCCGCAACCTGCGTCAATAATTGAAACGTGCGTTCCGACGCGCGAAAGTCGGCGTGGTGCAGGCCGACGTCCGCGTTGATGACGCCGACCAAGGTCACCGCGGGGAAGTCGAGCCCCTTCGCGATCATTTGCGTACCGAGCAGGATCTTGATGTCGCCTTTGCGAAACGCGTCGAGCACCCGCTGATGGCTGCCGGGCCGCTTCATGGTGTCGGAATCCATGCGTTCGACGGCCCAGCCGGCAAACTTGCGCTGGATCTCCGCCTGCAGCTTTTCGGTGCCCATGCCTTGATAGAGGACCTGGCCGGTGCCGCAGATCGGGCATTTCTCGGGAGGCCGGGTTTCGTAGCCACAGTAATGGCACATGATGATGTGGCGATCGCGATGAAAGGTCATCGACAGGTCGCAGAATTTGCAATGCTCGACATGGCCGCACGCCGGGCAGAAGAGATACGTCGAGTAGCCGCGCCGATTGAGCAGCAGGATCACCTGTCCGCCTTGCTCGAGCGACGTGTGCATCGCCCGTTCCAGGCTCGGGCTGAGCCCTTCGGGCTTCACGGTCGCCGGCTTGTCGTGGCGCAAGTCGATGAGCTTGACTGTTGGCAACGGCCGATCGGCGACGCGGTTGGGCAGCGACAGCAGCGTGTAGGCGCCGCGCTGCGCGTTGTGCCAGCTTTCGAGCGACGGCGTCGCGGAGCCGAGGACGATGGGAATATTCTCGAGGCGCGCCCGCATGACGGCGACATCGCGGCCATGGTAGCGTGGCGTCGCTTCTTGCTTGAAGCTGGATTCGTGTTCCTCGTCGATGACGATCAGGCCGAGCTTTTGCGTCGGAGCGAAGACGGCGCTGCGGGCGCCGACGATGACCTGTACCTTGCCGTTGGCGATGCGCCGCCAGTGCTTGCCACGTTCGGCGGTGTGCAGATGGCTGTGCAGCACGGCGATGTCGCCACAGCGGCCGCGGAAGGCGGCGATCGTCTGTGGCGTCAGGCTGATCTCCGGCACGAGGACAAGCGCCTCCTTGCCCTGGCGCACGACTGCCTCGATGGCGCGGAGATACAACTCGGTCTTGCCGCTGCCGGTGATGCCATGCAGGAGGAACGGCTTGAAGCCGCCGGTCTGCAAGGCGGGCTCCATTTGGGCCCAGACGGCAGCCTGGTCCGCGGTCAGCGTGAACGGCGACTGGACTGCCGCGCTGGAGCGCGGCACGGATACGTCTTGCGAGACCGCCGTCGCATGATCGACGCGTCCGGCGAAACGCCGGGCGTAGCCTTTCTCGACCACCGCCTCGATCGGCATCGTACCGTAGCCGGTCGCTTCCTTCAGTTGCCGAAGTTCGACCGGCCCGTTCTGAGCGCGCAGATATTCGAGCACCTTCTGCTGTTTCGGCGACAGATGCGGCAACGGATCGGGCCATTCCGATTCGGAAATCGCCTCCAGCATCGGCACAAGCTTTGTCCCGGCCGCCTTCTTGACGCTCGCCGGCACGACCACGTTCAACACCTGCCCCCAGCCGCACAGGTAGTAGTCCGCCATCCAGCGAGTCAGCTTCAAGAGATGCTCGGTCAGAATCGGCTCATCGTCGAGCACCTGCGCGATCGCCTTGACCTTGCGCTCCGGCTTCGCGTCGGTGATGCCGACGCAAAAACCGATCGTCTGCTTGTCGCCGCGTCCGAACGGCGCGATCACGCGCTTGCCAACGGCGACATGCGCCTGCAGCGCCGTGGGAATCGCGTAGGAGTACGCGTGATCGAGCGGCCGATCGAAGACGATCTCCGCAAAGGCGGTGTCCGCCGTCGGCGCAGTCTCGTCGGCCTCGAACAAGTTGGGTTGCGCGTCAATCACAAGCGCGGGCTCCCTGCCGTATACATCTATTCAGATTATACGTGGGCCCAGCGATGAATGAGATGTCGGTTGTGTAACCAAAAGCCGGATGGGCGACGGGGCTCTCCCCCGGTCTGGTGGGCATCTGCTCTGCTTTTCGCCTAAAATACTGGGTTTTTCGACAATTGAGGTGCCCCGGCCTCGTGGTCATCTACTCCCTACTGGGCATGGCTCACATCGCCCGGCAGCACATCGAGGATCTGCCGCAGTTTGTCGTTGTCCGGCGTGCTCGCCGCCGATTCGATCAGGATGCCGACGCAGCCCAGCCGCAGGCGGTCGCCGGTGTGCAGCGTCGCTTCCGCGACGCGGTCGCCCTTGATGACGATGCCGTTGAGACTGCCGAGGTCGCGCACGTGCCATTCGCCGCGCTCGAACGAGAATTGACAATGGTGTCGGCTAATCTCCGGATGGGCGACGCGCAACTCGCAATCGGAATGTCGCCCGAGAACCGCGGTCGGACACGCCACCTCGTAGCGTGTGCCTTCCACCTCGACGCACAGCTTCAACGGCGCGAATCCCATATGCGGCTCACCTGCGCCGTGACGCGCATGGCCGACGATCGCACGTGTCTCGGACATGGCCGACCTCCGCTTTCGGGCGTCTCGAATCGAGGCCGTATAACATAAGCGACAAGCCTGGCAAGAGCAGAATCCGCTACAATAAGGTCCATTCTTCCCGTTTGCATTCTTCGAATTTCGGATTTGTTTCGGATTTCGAGTTTCGGATTTCGGATTTAAATATGCAAGATCGCTGGATCGCGGATCGGATGAAGGACATCGAAGTCTCGGGTATTCGCAAGGTCTTCGACCTGGCGGCACATCTCAAGGATCCGGTCAATCTCAGCATCGGCCAGCCGCACTTTCCGGTCGACGCCGCCATCAAGAACGCTGCCAAGAAGGCGCTTGACGAAGAGAAGACCGGCTATACCGTCACGCATGGCATCCCCGAACTCCGTTCGCGCCTGGTCGAACAGGTCCGCAAGGAGCATCCGGCGAAAGCCGACCGCGAGCTGTTCGTGACCAGCGGCACCAGCGGCGGCCTCGCGCTCGCGCTGCACTGCATCCTCAACCCGGGCGACGAAGTCATCATCTTCGATCCGTACTTCGTCATGTACCCGCACTTCATCACGCTGGCGGCGGGCAAGAGCGTTTACGTCGATACGACCGCCGACTTCCGCATTGACATCGATCGCGTGAAAGCCGCCATTACGCCTCGCACCAAGGCGATCATCGTCAATAGCCCCGGCAATCCGACCGGCGTCGTCCATGGACGCGACTCGATGCGAGCCATCGCGGAGCTGGCGCGCGAGCGCAACATCCTTCTGATGAGCGACGAAGTCTATCGCGCGTTCTGCTACGATGAGCCATTCGTCAGCCCGCTCGAATTCAACGACGATGTGCTGGTGTTCGACGGCTTCAGCAAAGCCTACGGCATGACCGGCCTGCGGCTCGGCTTCTGCCATGGTCCGCGCCGCCTGATCGACGAGATGATCAAGCTACAGCAATTCACCTATGTGTGTGCTCCAAGCATCGTGCAACACGCTGGCGTCGCCGCCCTGGATTGCGATCTGTCCGATATCGTGGCCGACTACAAGCGCAAACGCGATCGCCTGGTGTCGGCTCTCAAGGGCAGCTACGAGATTGTCCCGCCCGGCGGCGCGTTCTACCTGTTCGTGAAGGCCCCCTGGGGCACCGGCAGCGAGTTCGTCGCCGAGGCAATCCGCAACAACCTGCTCATCATCCCGGGCAAGGCGTTCAGCAAACACGATACGCACTTCCGCATTAGCTACGCCGCCAGCGACATGATGATCGAACGTGGCATCGAGATCTTGTTGCGTCTGGCGAAGAAGCCTGGTTGATGGGACTCCTCGTTCCCACGCAGAGCGCAGAGCGTGGGAACGAGGGATCTACGCAGCTTGGGCATATCGGGTACTTGCCAAATCCTCCTGGTTGTCTAAACCGTCTCAACCGGAGGGGAATTGCATGATCGAAGTCAGCCATCTGACAAAATACTACGGCGACTATGCCGCGGTGCGCGATGTCAGTTTTCACGTGCCCGCCGGACAGATTGTCGGCTTTCTCGGACCCAACGGCGCGGGCAAGAGCACTACCATGCGGATGCTCGCCGGCTATATCACCGCCACCTCCGGCAAGGCCACCATCGCCGGGCTCGATGTCTTCTGGAACTCCGTCGAGGTCCGCCGCAAGATCGGCTACATGCCCGAAAGCTGCCCGCTCTACACCGAAATGCGCGTCGAGGAATATCTCGACTTCCGTGCCGGAATCAAGGGCATCTACGGCTCCGAACGACGCAAACGGCTTGGCTACGTCATGGATCGCTGCTGGCTGGATGATGTCTCCGGGCAGATCATAGGCACGCTGTCCAAGGGCTATCGCCAGCGCGTCGGCCGGGCCGACGCGCTGCTCGCCAACCCGCCGGTGCTGATCCTCGATGAGCCGACGGCTGGGCTCGATCCGACGCAGATTCGCTCGGCGCGCACGCTGATCCGCGAACTCGGGCAGCAGCACACCATCCTGCTTTCGACGCACATCCTCAGCGAGGTGGAAGCGACCTGCAATCGCGTCATCATCATCCATCGCGGCCAGGTGGCGGCGTCCAGCAGCATGGAAGATTTCAAGGGCCGGGCCCAGGATCAGGCTCACCTACGGCTCGTGCTCGGCGGCACGGGGGATCCGAGCATCTTCGCCGCGGTGCCGGGCGTCGTCGACATGCACATGAGCGAGGGGCCGTACCTGTCAAGCGTGGTGCTGCGCATCACGGGGTCGGACCTGAACAGCCTCGCTCCCCGCCTCAGTCAGTTCGCCGCCGACAATGAATGGCGTCTGCTCGAGATGCGAGTCGAGCGGCCGACGCTGGAGGATTTGTTCGTGCAGATCACCGGCGAGGAAGGAGTCTACGAGGCAGCGCCCGAAGCTCCCGCCATGGTGGATGGAACGATGCGTCCTTAGTCCCTGCTCCCCTCTCCCCTCGGTGGAGAGGGGCCGGGGGTGAGGGGGCATCGCCATTGGAGAGGACATAATCTCTCAAAGACGCCGCGAGAGATTCATTTGTTGCGATTGTGCCGCCCCCTCACCCCCAACCCCTCTCCCCCGGTGGGGAGAGGGGAGAAATGCTTCCAAGGAGACCCATACCATGCGACCGACTCTCAGCCTGATACGCCGAGAGTTCAGTGCGTATTTCTATTCGCCGATAGCATACGTCGTTCTCTTCGTGTTCCTGTTCGTGACGGGGCATCTGTTCTATCTCAGCCTCGAAGCGCTGACGGCGAGCGGGCCCAAGGGCATCTCCTATCCGATGGAGCTGTTCGTCAACGGCGTCCCGTTCTGGCTCGTCTTCGTGACGATCGCGCCGCTCCTGACCATGCGGCTCTTTGCCGAAGAGCGTAGCAGCGGCACGCTGGAGATGCTGCTCACCGCCCCGGTGCGCGACTGGCAAGTCGTCTTCGCGAAATACGTCGGCTGCTACGCTTTTTACATCCTCATGTGGCTGCCGACGCTGCTCTACTTGCCGGTCCTCACCGGCTGGCAGTGGTCGAAAAGCCCGATCGATATCGACGACCGCGAAGTGCTGATCGGCTACATCGTCGCGGCGTCCGTAGCTGGTCTGATCGTTTTCGTGACGCTGATCTGGACGCTGCAATTTCTGCTGAAGGTTCGGCTCCTTGCCGCCCTGATCTGTCTCCTGGTGGCGTGCGCCATCGGCGCCGGCGGCGTCTTGCTATGCTGGCCGATGATCACGAGCAAGGAATGGTGGACGATCTACTGCAGCATCGATCCCTTTCCGGTGATCACGACCTACATCGGCCTGGCGCTGGCCGGCGCGATGTTCCTGTCGATCGGCCTGTTCATCTCGAGCCTGGTCAAAAGCCAAATGGTGGCGGCGCTTGTGTCGCTGTTCATCGGCGTCGCGTTCATCGTCGGCGGCATCTGGAAGCCCGACATGGATACCAGCGACCTGCCGTACAAGATCTTGCAGTTTTTCACGGTCCCGATGCACTTCGAACGCAACTTCGGTCGCGGCCTGATCGATACGCGCAACGTGATCCTGTATAGCACCGTGGCCCTGCTTGGCCTGTTCCTGACGGTGCGCAGCGTGGAGAGCCGACGATGGCGGTAAAATCGCGCAACACCTTCTGGCACGGCCTGCACCTCGTGACGCGCCTCATCGGCTTGACCGGCGTGCTGGCGGCTCTCGTTGGCTGGTTCATCTACGGCGTCCTCGACCAGCGCGAGATCGGCATGTACGTTCTCATCGGCAGCGCCGGCGCCGTCGCGCTCTCGCTCCTCTTCGAAGTGCCCGGCATCGTCCGCACGGCCTTCTCGCATCGCGGCCTGTTCGGCTTCAACGTGCTCCTGCAGGTCGGCCTTGCTCTGGCCATCGTCGTCGGCGCCAACGTCTATTCGTTCCTGAATTACAAACGCTTCGACTTGACGCGCGACCAGATCTTCACGCTCGACGATGAGACGAAAAAGCAACTGCAAGAACTGCAGGGAGAGACGGAAATCGTCGTGGTCCAGACCTATGTATCGTTTGGACAGCGTGACGAGACCAAGCAAGACAAGTACGACTTCGCCGCCCAGCGCAAGATCGTCGAGAAGGTGAAGGACCTGGCGGAAGCATTTCAAGAGCTTGGCCCACGATTTCGCGTGCACATCCTGGACATCCAGGATGACAACTACGACAAGAAGCTCGCGGACATTCGGAAAAACGTGTCGGAAGACCTGAGCAAGGCGATCGACAAGGCCCCCGAAAACAGCGTGTTCTTCTACTCGAAAGAAAAGAACAGCATCCAGCGACTCAGCTTCAGCGACATTTACCTGCTCGACAAGCGTGGTTCGGTCGAGCACAAGAATCTCGTTCTCAACTACCAGGGGGTTGGTCCCTTTGCCCGCAAAGTGTTCAACATCGAGGAAAAGACGCCTCGCGTCGCCACGGCAATCATCCATCCCGTGCTGGGGTTCCACGACAAACGCCAGCAACGCTATACGATGGCAGGCGCCAAGAAGGTTCTCGATGCCTATGGCCTGAAATCCACCGATATCGCCCTGCGCCGCACCGAAGACGGGAGCATTGGCGAGCCGACGATCCTCACGTACGAGGAGAGTCTGTACGAAGAAATCGAGGATGACCTCGCGGACCTGGCCGAGGAAATCGACGAGTTTCAGAAGGCCTACGACGAGATGGTCAAGGTAAACAAGTTCTGGTCCGAATCGTCCATGGAAGTATTGAACAAGAAATACGGGTATTTCATCCTGCCCACCGGCCAGCAAGGAAGAATCCTCCGGGAGAACATCGGCAAATTGAAAAAGTCGGTCGGCGACGTCAAGATCATCGACGTCGATGAAGACGATCGCAAGGCGATGACGAGCCAGAGCAAGGCCAGCGCCGAACAACTCAAGGAACTTCTTGACGACGATCGCGAAGAACAGGCTCGGCTCAAAGATAAGAAGAGCAAGCTGCCCGTCGAGAATCTGGCCGAAAAGCGCCGCTTCACCGACATCGAGGCCAAGGCGAAGGCCATGCTGGCCGACATCGACCTGTTGATCGTGCCTCGCTTGACGGCGGTCGATATTCCGCGCGGCGAAGTGTATTCCACCCGCATTCATCGCCTCGAAAAGGGGCAGTTCAATGCGGTGAAGGAATTTCTCAAGCAGGGCAAACCCGTGCTGTTTCTGCTTGGCCCGACCATCGAACCCCCCGAACGAGGGCCCGATTTCAGCGGCGGCGGCGAAGTCGATTCGGTCGAGTCGATGCTCGGGGAACTGGGAT
>DASRSQ010000211.1:0-16719 GCA_035656475.1 Gemmataceae bacterium
GAGGGCCTGATAGTCGATTACCTGTTCCGGCGTGACGCCCCAGTCTTCCTTGAGCGCCGCGGCGTCGAACACCTCGCGTTTGCGCAGGCTATAGATCTTAATGCGATCGCTGAGGAGCTGTCGGCAATCCTTGTCGCTGGAGCAGACGAAGACATCCATGCCCGCCGCGGCGCCGGCGGTCGCCAGGGTCGCGATCACATCGTCCGCTTCGAAGCCGACCTGCTCGACGATCGGAATCCGCATCGCGTCGAGCATCTGGCGAATCAGCGGCGTTTGCAGTTGCAGATCGTCCGGCATCGCGCTGCGATGGGCCTTGTACTCGGCGTAGATTTCATCGCGGAAGGTCTTGCCCGGCGCGTCGAAGCAACAGACGAGATAGTCGGGCTTCTTGCCGCGGAGGAAGAGCATGTCCTTGGTGAAGCCGAAGAGGGCGTTGGTCGGAAGCCCCGTCGGGCTGGTCATCGGCGGCAAGGCGTGGAAGACCTGAAAAATCAGGGAATACGCATCGACCAGGTAGAGACTTTGCGGCGCGGCCATTACTCCCATTCTACAGACACGCGCCAACAAATTCCGCTCGGCGCGTCGCACCGCGGCAATCGCGATATCGCCGTTTCGGCGATCCGGCGCGCTAAACCGCCGAGCGGACTATTACGACGCTTGTCTGCGAATCAGGCGAGTTGCAGAACATGACGCCAATACCACTGCCAGAAACGTTCGACGCCTTCGGGCACCGACGTCTGCGGCGCGTAGCCCAGCAGTCGGCGTGCCTTGCTGATGTCGGCATGCGTGGAGATGATGTCGGTGTCCGGCAGGGGGGCAGCGGCGAGGTTCGCGCGCCTGCCCGTCAGCTCCTCGATGCAGGCCACGAAATCAGCGAGCTGCACCGGTTCGCCGCGGCCGAGGTTGATGATCTGGTAACCGAGCGGCCGATCGGCGGCAGCGATCACGCCGGCGACGATGTCATCCACATAAGTCCAGTCGCGAAACACGTGGCCATGGTTGTAGAGCGGCACGTCGCGGCCAAAAAAAATGTTGTCCACCACCTTGTACGCCATCATGTCAGGCCGATTGCGCGGACCGTAGACTGTGAAGAAACGCAGGGCGGTTACGTTCAGGTTGTAGAGATGGTGATATGTGTACGCCAGGATCTCGGCGGCGCGCTTGCTGGCGGCGTACGGCGACATGGGCCGATCGCAGGGATCGTCTTCGACAAACGGAATGCGTTCGGTGGCGCCATAGACAGACGAGGTCGACGCGAGCACCAGATTGATGTTCGGACGTTGCTGGATGGCATCGAGCAGGTTCAGTGTGCCTGCGACGTTGACGGCGTGATACAGGTGCGGATCGCGAATCGAGGCACGCACACCGGCCATGGCCGCCAGATGCACGATGGCGTCGAGATGATGCTCGGCAACTACTTTGTTGACGAGCGCAGCGTCGCGCACATCGCCTTCGAGGAGGGCGAAGTGTTTGGCGCGGATTTCTTCGATATTCGCGCGCTTGCGCTCCGGCGAATAGTAGTCGTTGAAGCTGTCCAGGCCGACGACTTGGTCACCGCGCTGCAGCAGGGCGGCGCAGAGGTGGCTGCCGATGAAGCCGGCGGCTCCGGTGACGAGGATTGTCTTGCTCATTTTCGGGCCACCAGAATGTCGGCAATGCGTTCGCCGGCGTGTCCATCCCAGAGCGGCGGAATCTCCCCCTGGCGACCGCCGCCGGCGAGGCGTTGCGTCACTTCGTCGCGCAGCCGCCGCGTGTCCTGGCCGACCAGGACATTGGAGCCGGTCGTGATCGTGACAGGCCGCTCGGTGTTGGCGCGCAGCGTGATGCAGGGGATGCGCAGATACGTCGTCTCTTCCTGGACGCCGCCGGAATCGGTGACGACAAGCGTGGCGTGGCACTGCAGGGCGAGGAAATCGAGATAGCCGAGCGGCTCGATCAAGAGCAGACGAGAATCGGTCGCGGGCAATTGCGCGAGCCGCTGCCGGGTGCGCGGATGCACGGGGAAGACGACGGGAATCTCGCGGGCGATGTCGTTGAGCGTTTGCATGAGTGCCGCCAGCGCCGCCGGCTCATCGACGTTGGAGGGCCGATGCAGCGTCACCAGCACGTAGCGCGGCTTCGCCCCATCCAGCTTCAGCGTCGCCGCCAGATCGCCCCAGCGCTCCAGAGCCCGCGGCAACAGGCGGATCAGCGTGTCGATCATGACATTGCCGACGAGATGGATCTTATCCGCCTTCACGCCTTCTGCACGCAGATTGATGTTGCCATCTTCCGAGGGGGTGAACAGCAAATCGGCCAGGGCATCGGTGACAAGACGATTGACCTCCTCAGGCATCGTGCGATCGAAGGACCGCAGGCCCGCCTCAACGTGCCCCAGCGGGATCAGCACCTTCGCACAAACCAGGGCGGCGGCTGCCGTCGAATTGACGTCGCCGTAGACGAGCACCATGTCCGGCTTGCGTTCGAGAACCACCTCTTCGAAGCGGACCATCACCTCCGCCATCTGCTTGCTATGGCTGCCCGATCCGACGCCGAGATTGACGTCGGGTTCTGGCAAGCCGAGCTCGCGGAAGAAGATGTCGGACATGTTCGCGTCGTAATGCTGGCCGGTGTGGACGAGGGTCTGCCGAACCGACGCATGGCGGGCCAGCGCACTCAAGACCGGAGCGGCCTTCATGAAATTCGGTCGGGCGCCGACGACGTGCAGTACGTGCATTGCTCCTCCATGCAAATACACAGGGATTAGGGATTAGGGACTAGGGGGCCGCTACCCCCCTAACCTCTGATCCCTAATTACCGTGTTCGTTTCCCCTGCCCCGTGATTTCGACGACGCGCACAAAGTGGAAAACGGCTGGATCGTCGCAGGCGACGGCGAGGACGCTCTTGTCGGGGATGTTGCGCCAGCCGTCGCAGAGGAGATCGCGATAGTCGGTGTTGAAGCCGATCATTTCCTTGCCGTTGACGAAGCCCTTGACGCTGTTCTTGCGGACCTGGACTGTCGTGGTGCATGGGACGTTTGCCTGGACGAGGCCGGGGACCTGGCCCCCCTTGTCGGGATTGCCGTGGAAGCCATAGGTACTGCCATCGCCGGCGCCGAGATACCAGAAGAAGGAGCCGCCGTTGGGATTGGGCATGATGAGCGAGATGCCGTTGCGCAGGCCCGGCTGGGAGAAGACGACGGTGAAATCATATTCCTGGGGTGGCCGATACGGAATCTGCAAGCGCGGGACGAAATTACCATCGTCGCAATAGAGGGTGTTGTTGCGCACGGACCACTTGCGGTTCTCGACGGCGTCCCGTTGCGTATCGATCAACGGAATCAGGTCGATCGTCTTCTTGCCCGGCACATCGGGCGGCGCTTGCGGCGGCACGATCGGCTGAGCAACGACGGCAATGTCTTGCCCCGGCATCGCCTGCTCGACCGCCATTGGAGGTTGCACCTCCATGCGGGGACCAGGCGCCACCCAGAGGAAGCCCAAGCCAAGCCCCGCCATGCCGATGCACACGAGCAACACGAATGGAATCGCCAGCAGCAGAACGACCACCATCACCACGCTGCTGGAGGCCGAATCGGTTTCCTTTCGATCGCGGCGATTGGCCTCGCCTGCCCTGCGGACGGGAGGCGGTTTCGCGTTGCCGGCCGCGAGCGCGGTCGGGCCGGCCGTCTGAATCGCGGTGCTGCCGTCCTTGACCGAGTTGGATCCCTTCGCCGTGAGCTCGTATTCCTTGATCGGTGTTCCATCCTCATCCAGGAGCGCAATTTGAACCGACGCCCGCTTCAAGAGCGGCGCCAGGTCGGCGTCACCTTCGAGGGTGTCATTGATTTGTTGCTCAACATCGTCTTGCCCGCTGGATGCAATCGTGACCGTAAGGATGACCTCGGCACAGCGATTGTGGCGTTTCTCCATCCAGTCGAGCAGCGCCGACTTCACCTCCGGGAGCGTTTTTGCCAACGCGGCGCTCGATTCCGGCTCCAGGCTCACCGTGAGCGCGAAGTTGGCACCCTTGGCCAGCTCGACGACGTGCATGATTGCCTCCACAATTCCGCAGGACACGTCTGCTATTATACGCGGAATGGCGGCAAGAGACTGGGCGTACAAACAATGTTGACGTAGCCGCAGCTGCCAGCCCTTGAAGCGCCGGTGGTTCACGATATGTGCAAGTTCCGGCCAATTGCAATCTGGACCTGCCTGCAAGCTGGCAGCTTGCGGCTACGTCGTCGCTGCGTGCGCGCCAGGTCTTTCGATGACGCCGACCAAGCTGAAGAACGGCTAGCGGCCGACGAGCGTGCGCGGTTCGGGCGAGGCGTTCTTGGCGTACGGCGCCACCAGGGGGCGGATCCACTCGATGGCGTCGGGGAGCAGACGGCGGGCGCTCGCTTCGTCGTGCCGGCCGTTCGGGTCGAAACCGACGCCGACGGGAATGCCTCGCTCTTTGGCGCGGTGGAGAAAGCTCTCGGCCTGGGCGGCGATATTGAATTCGTCCTTGCCGCCGTACGCCACGTACAGGTCCAGTTCGCCCGGCTTCAAATCATAGGTATCCATCACCTCGATCGGATTATATCGGCTCAGCTTGATGAGAGCGTCAGGGCCATGGCCGATGGTGGGGTGAGTGAGTTTGCCGAAGCGGATCTTGATGAATCCCTTGGGGCGGCCGATCACCTCGAAATGGTTGACTTCCGAGCGCCAGCCCCAGCATTCGGGATCGAATGGCGTTTCGTAGCGGCCGTGGCAATCGACCCAGCGCATGTTGAGCGCGGGCATGAAGCCGACGGCGATTTTGATTTTATCCTTGTGCTTGATCGCCTGCGTGAACGCAGCTCCGCCTCCCATCGACGCACCGATCAGGGCATGAGCCTCGCGTTCCGGATGGATCGGGAAGTTCGCCATCAAGAAATCCCACACATCGATCATCAGGTAATCTTCGAATCGCCCCGCGTCGGAGTTGGCGAAGAAACTGGCAATCTGAAACAGCGACGTGTGTCCCTTGATGCTGCCATCCGGAGCAGCGACGATCACCGGCGGCAGCCTGCCGTCGAGGATCGCCTTGTCGAGGTCCTTGACCAGACTTTTGAGGAAAACCTGCTCGTCCTGCCCGGCGCCATGCAGGAAGATCGCAAGCGGATACTTCTTGGTCGGGCAGAAGTCGGGAGGCAGGTAGACGTAGAGGTCGCGCTTCTGGCACAGGGCAGGCGACCAGATGCGGTTGTCTTTGCCGTGATTGTTGGTGAAATCGACGATCTGTCCGCGAATGGAGCGGTTGACGCGCGTCAAGCTGCCACGCAGAATCCAATCCGTTGCGCGTGCGGAACCGGAGCCCGCGAACAGAAATAGAAGGGCGAGCAAGGCAATCCAGCTACGCATGAGGACCTTTCTTGAGGCACGGATTGTCGCCATCCTATTGTTTCGACCTGTGAATCGGGTTCAGCCACGAAAAAACCAGCGAACGCATGGCAAAAACGAACGCAGGGGGGCGGACCTTGTAGGGTCCTCATAGACGGCTTGCATGGAAAAAACCCTCTAATCGGCTTTTAATGCAATTTCCTCCTTGCAAACCGAAACCTCCGGGGTTAAATCACTAAGTGCCCTGTGCGATTCCGGCGACATTGGCCCGCTTGTCGGCGAAATCCCGTAGGGAAAACCGCGTGCTCGCATTGGGCGGGGCGCACTAACCCGTATCCGCATCAGGAGTTTGCAATGGCTCGGAAACTCGCGCTTGCAGTGTTTGCCATGACGGTCTGCATTGGCATCGTGGCTGCCGACGAATTCACCGCAATCATCACCAAGGTGGACGGCGGCAAGGTCAGCTTCTACAAGACCAAGAAGGGCAAGAAGGACGGCGAGGAAGTCACCCTGCCGGCAGCCGACAAGGTCGAAGTCGTCAAGGGCAAGTTCAACAAGGACGACAAGAAGTTCGTCGCCGGCGACGCCATCGAAGGCGGCCTGAAGGCCGAACTGTTCACCAAGATTTCCGAGAAGGGCGTCGCCGCTCGCATCGTCACCGATGACGATGGCAAGAAGATCAAGACCATCATGGTCGTCGGCGGCAAGAAGAAGAAAAACGCCAACTAATTTTCCGGTCTGCCAATCCCGCGGCGTTCGCGCCGCGGGATCATTTTCCCACTTCACTTCCGATTCTCCTTGCGAATCACCAGCTTCAGACCGGACCACACGTCGTCCACCGCACACACCTTGACATCGACCAGCCCGAGTGGCAGCGCCTTATCGCGAATGAAGTCCTCGGTGATGTCCGTCGGTCGTTTCGATGCCTTCTTGGGCCAGGAAACCCAGATCATCCCGGCAGGCTTCAGCTTCGGCAGAAAGCGCTTCAGCTTGGCTTCCAGCTCCTTTGCCTGGTCCGTGAAGAGATGGATCATGTCCAGGTCGGCGCCGGCCTTGGCAAGGATGTGCACCTCGTCCGGCAATGGCGCCACCAACTCGGCATACGTCGCTGGCGCGCCGTCGAGATAAACGCGGAAGCCCGGCTGATAGCCGAGCTTCTTGGCCAGTGGCGTGCCGGAATAGCCTGCGGGCATGGATCGCATCTCCGTCATTTGAGCAGTTTTTGCATCGCTTGCATGAGAATGGGTTCGATCTCCGGCGCGACGCGCGACACCGGGCCGGTCTCGTAGCCTCCCTGGGTGTAGGCGATCGATGTGCCGATGTAGCCGGCGCCGTAATCGCCGTAGGCGGCCATCATGACGCTGGAGTTGGGACGCATTTTCTGAGCAGCGAGCTGATATTCGATGAACAGTTCGCCGGGCATGTGTAGCACGTAGGCGGAGCCGAGCTGCAGGCATTGCATATCGATCTTTTCCTTGGCTTCGCAGCGACGCGCCCAAACGTAGGCGCGGGCGGCGCGCATGCGATCGAGCTCTCTCAGCTTGGCATCGGCGACTTTCGCCAGCTCGGTCTTGCTGTTGTACATCTTGCTCACGGGCAGCGCAGCGGAGACGACGCGCCACGACGCCTTGCTCGCATCGATGGGCTCCCTGGTGACCGAGGCGAATGCGTCTTTCATGCCCTTGGCGAGCCGGTCGGCGAGGATGGCGCGATTTTCGACGGAGCCATCGTTGTACTTGCCGGCGGTAACGTTGCCGCTGGCGCCATTGAAGTGGACATGGCGCGGCCAGGCGACGTCGCGCTCGCAGCGATTGCGAGCGAGGCCGGGGAAGTCGCAGCTCACGCCCCCTTTGCCGTAGTAGCTCTGCGGATGGGTCGCATAGTAGGTAAGGATACTGATCGGCCGCTCGCGGTCGTAGAAGACGATGGTGTGCACATACGGATCAATGACACCTTCCGGCTCGGCGCGGATTTTCGGGTCCTTGCTCGCGCTGTAGCGGACGTACTTCACTTTGCCGTCAGGTCCGAGGACGCGCCGATTGGAGGCGACATCGACGACCTTGGCCCTGCCGACGCCGATGTGCGTGACGGTTTCCGGCGTCTTGACCGCTTTCTCGACCGCCTTGGCGATGCGGTCCATCGCCTTGCGTGCGAAGACTGGATCGAACAGCTTGCCGCCGAGGCCATGCTTGGCGAGGAGTTCGTCGGCCTCGAAGTCGCAGCCGGGGGCGTCGTGCTGATGCAGACAGTGAACGCAGACGCGCTCGCGAGTCGTGCCGGCGGCCCTGGCAATGGCGTCGCGGAACGCAGTGTGGCCGCTGTTGCCGATGCCGACCCAGTCGAGGGCGACGAGGACGATGGGCTTCTCGTTGGTGAAAAGGATGACGCCGCGCGCGGCGAGCGGATCGACGATCTCCTTCGCCGGCACGACCAGGCCATCGCAGAGCGGCGTTCCGATCGGCGCGGTCACGTCGGCCTGAAAGAACGCCACTTTCAGTGGATTCTCGCCGGCGGTGACCGGCAGATTGATCAACAGCAATCCGAGACACATCAGCACGTAACGAAGCAGAACTCCTCCAGAGGCTTTTTAGCTCGCATCGATTTCAGGCAATGAATATCATTGCATCATCGTGCATCAAGCCCGAAAAATGCAAGCGAAATCGAGATTGTCATGAAGTTGAGTTCGCAAGAAATGCTGCGCCGCCTCGGCAATGGCGAGACCATCGCCCAGGTCTGCGCAGCCGCACAGATCACGCGGCCCGAATTCGATGCCTGGTGGCGCGACGAGTGCAAACGGCGCGTGCCCGCCGGGCACGGTTCGCAACGCGCCGCGGTCGCCGCTTCGGTGCGCATCGAGCGCGACAAGCTCGGCGTTCCGCACATTCATGCCGACAACGAGCGCGATCTCTTCTTCGGCTTCGGCTATGCGACGGCGCAGGATCGCCTGTTTCAGCTCGACTATCTTCGCCGCAAGGCCCGCGGCCGACTCGCGGAGATCCTTGGCCCCGAAGCGGTCGAATCGGACCTGCTCTATCGCACCATTGGCCTCGCGCACATCGCCGACAAGGAATGGACGACGCTGCCGGCCGAGGTACGCGAACTGCTGAGCGCGTACACCGCTGGCATCAACGCGCTGATCGGCGCAAGCAAGGCGAATCTGCCGATCGAATTCGACCTGCTCGGCTATGAACCGGAGCCCTGGCGCGAGACCGACAGCCTGGCGATCATCGGCGAATTTCGCTGGTACCTGACCGGCCGCTTTCCGGTGATCGCGATTCCGGAGTTGGTGAAACGCGCGGTCGGCGATGGGCCGCTCTATCGCGAATTCGCGCTGGCCGAGATCGACGAGGAAAGCATCGTTCACGCCGGCGAGTACAGCGCAAAGTCACGCAACAGCGACTGGAGTTCCACGAGCGGCGACGCAGGCGGCGGCAGCAATAACTGGGTGCTCGACGGCTACCGCACCGATTCGGGCAAGCCGATCGTCGCCAATGATCCGCACATCCCGTACTACGCCGTGTCGATCTGGCATCAGGTTCGGCTGCACGGCGGCGGCTTCAACGTCGCCGGCGTCGCCCTCGCCGGCATGCCCGGCATCATGATCGGCCGCAATGAGCGCGTCGCTTTCGGCATCACCAACAACATTTGCTCGCAGCGCGATCTCTATCAGGAGAAGACCGATCCCGCGCATCCGGGCTGCTTTCTCTTCGATGGTAAATGGGAGCCCGCGCAACTTCGTGTCGAGACAATCCAGGTGCGTGGCAGCGAACCAGTCAAGAAGACGATCCGCACCACCCGCAATGGGCCCATCGTCGACGAAATCGTGTCGGCGGCGATTCGGCACATGGGGCCGGTGTCGGTGCGCTGGCTCGGCTTCGAGCCGTGCGGCTGGTTGACCGCAACCATCGGCATGAACCGCGCCCGCAACTGCCAGGAATTTCGCGAAGCCGGCCGGCCGTGGATGTGCCCGACTTTTAATCTCGTCTTCGCCGACATCGAGGGCAACATCGGGTTCCAGAGCGTCGGCCGCGTGCCGCTACGGAAAATTCCCGAGCGCGGCTATCGACCCGGCTGGGACCCGGAGCATCAATGGGTCGGCATCCTCGAATATGACCAGATGCCGGGCCTGATCAATCCGAAGCGCGGCTACGTCGTGACGGCAAACAACCGTCTCGCCCCGAGCGACTATCCGTATCCGCTCGCCGGTTGCTGGGCGTCCGGGCATCGCGCCCGGCGAATTCGGCAGCAGATCGAGGCGAAGAAGGTGTGGTCGCGCGACGACAACCGGCGCATGCAGATGGACGTCCATTCCGGCCGGGCCGCGCTGGCGGTGTCGCCGCTGGTGGCGGCGCTGCAGGGAGATGCCGACGCGTGGGTGCAACAGGCGGCGTCGCTGCTACGTGGCTGGAACTATCACATTGCCGCTGACTTGCCGGCTGCAACGATTTTCAATGTCTTCTTCACGCACTGGTGCAAAACGGTGTGCCGCGAGCGTCTGCCGGCCGAGCAGGCCGCATTCGCCGCGGCCAACTGCGTCGGCATCGCGTCGCGCTTGCTCGCTAGGGACGACGCTGGCTGGTTCCAGCGCGACCGTCTCGCCGCCATTCGCGAAACCTTCCGCGCATCGCTGGATGAATTGACGAGCAAGCTCGGCAACGACATGTCCACGTGGAGCTGGGGCCGCTTGCACGTGCTGACGCAGCCGCACTTCCTGTCCAAGCGCGGCGATCTCGGCCAACTGCTCGACCTCACCGGCAAACCGTGCGGCGGCGACAACGTCACCGTCTGCTCCGGCAGCGCCGACGCCAACCACGCCGCCGCGCTCGGCGCCGGCTATCGCATGGTCGCCGAGATGGCCGACCCGTCCGCAGGCCTTTGGTTCGCCGAGGTCGCCGGCGTCTCGGGCCATCCCGGCAGCCCGCATTATGCCGACCAGATCGACGCCTGGGCGGCGGGGGAGTTGCAATATTTGCCGCTCAAGGGGGAGATTGCGGGTACGATTCTGACGTTGGAAAAAGGCAATTGAACCACGGGGGACACGGGGAGCACGGGGAGCCAATGATCGACGACATGCCACTGATTGAGTGCAGTGAGGAGTTGATTGATCGAGTTCTCACTGCGGCAACCAATGTTCATCGTTCCCTCGGGCCAGGATTGCTCGAGAGCGTCTACGAATTGGCGCTGATGATAGAATTCGAGCAGATGCAAATCCCTGCTCGAAGACAGGTAGAAGTGCCTGAGGTCTATCGCGGGCGAGAGCTCGGAAACGGGTTTCGCGCGGACATCATTGTCGCCGATTCACTGTTGTTGGAACTGAAATCGATAGACGCGCTCGCGCCAATCCATTTGGCCATCACCATCAATAACCTCAAGCTCTTACGCATCAAGCGCGGTTTCATTCTCAATTTTAATGTCTCGCTGCTGAAAAATGGCATCAAACGCGTCTCAATCTGAGTGACTCCCCGTGCTCCCCGTGTCCCCCGTGGTTCACCTATGCTCATCGGCTACGTCAGTGATGAAAACTACGTCGCGCTCGCCGACGTTGCGATCGAATTCACCAACGCCCACGGCGACTCGTGGGACACACGCTCGCGCGCGATGGGCTCGATCCACGCCGAGCTTCCCGCGGGCGAATACATCGTCACGCTTGCCAAGGCTGGCTTCGGCAGCAAACGTGTGCGCATGACGCCGTCAGCGCGGCCGTTCCATTTCCGGCTGCTGTCCGACACGCTGCTCGGCTATGCCTGGCCCAAGTGCGTGCGGGCCGGCGAACTGGCGGAGTTTCGCGTTCACTCCGTCCAGCCGTACAAGCTGGAACTTTGGCGCTACGGCTGGGAAAAGGAATTCGTCCGCGGACTTGGCTGGCATGACGAACACGGGCCGCGTGCCGTCATGCAGATCACGCCGGACGGCGACTACACGCAGACGGGCGTTGCATGGAATCGCATCGGCTATCTCAGCCCGCATCATCTGCAGAAAGTCGCCGGGCCGGAGCGTTCGGGACTCTACTACTTTCACGCCTCCACAGCGTCCGGCGCGAGCTTCACGTTTCCATGGGTGGTCGCCCCTTCACGGCCAACGGCGCCCGTTGCAGTGCTGGCATCGAACATCACCTGGAACGCGTACAACAACTTCGGCGGCCGCAGCAACTACATCAGCGCCGACGAATTGCCGGCGACGCCGACCATCAACGCGCGTCAGGAACTCAAGCGCTACCAGGACGCGAATCATCAGACATGGGGTTGCGACGCCTACGCGCCGCTGTCGTTCGAACGGCCGGAGCCGATCAATCACATCGATCCGCGCGAGAAGATCACCGATCCGATCGAGGGACGTGCCGCCTGCCACATCGCGGCCGCGGAATGGCGACTGCTCGGCTGGCTCGAGCGCGAAGGCTTCGCCTACGATCTCTACAGCGAAACGCAACTCCATCACAGCGTGCTCGACCTGTCCAAGTATCGCGTTCTCGTCCTCAGCACGCATCCCGAATATTGGACCCGCGCGATGTACGACAAGGTCAAGGCGTGGGTCTTCGATCATGGCGGCAGGCTGATGTACCTCGGCGGCAACGGCCTGAATTGCGAGATCGAGCTCGACGGCGACGGCATGATCTGTCACAACACCAAGATTTCGAGCCTGTATCCCGCCGGCATGGGGGGCGCAGAAAGCCGATTCGCGCGCCGGCATGAGTCGGAGGCGAACCTGCTCGGCGTCGTCTTCGATCCGCGCGGCATCATGACCGGCGCGCCCTACCGCGTCGTCGCTGGCGAACACTGGATCTATGCCGACACCGGCTTGCGCAGCGGCGACATTTTCGGCGAGAAATCGTTGCACATGCGCTGTCCCGGCGGCGCCTCGGGGCACGAGACCGACAAGATTTCAGCCAGCTCGCCGAAGAACGTCCAGCTCCTCGCCAAGGGCATGAACCCGAATGACGGCGGCGCGGAGATGGTGCTGTTTGAGACGGCGTCGAAAGGCGCGGTCTTCTCGGTCGGCTCGATTTCCTGGCCCAGCTCGTTGCCGGTGGATGCGAATGTGTCGAAGATCACCGCAAACGTGCTGCGGCGATTTCTGGAGTGAACTCCGCGGCGATGCGAGGATTCAGAAGCACACTGAATACCAGTACGCAGTACGTACCGTGAATCGTCATGCCAGCGATGGAGAACGCCGCTTCCTCCATCGACCTGTCGCCGATCGATCCTAGCAAATTCATTGCGTAAAAAACCGCGAGACCGCCGCCGAGCGCCCCCATGACCAGCGTGAGCGTCCGAGCGGATCGTTGCCGTCGCAGCAAACCCATGCCGGCAATGATCAGCAGGAGCCCGGCGATGATCGACAGCAACCCAAGCAATACCAGCAACGGCCAAACGAAGACAAGCAAGAGAAAGCCGAGGAACTGCAGCAGATCAGCCTTTTCGTCCGGTCCGGTAGCGATGAGGTCAACGACATACCACGCGACGGCGACGCCCAGCGCGATGCGGCCGGTGCCCATGACGAAGTCGGCGATCGCCACGATGGTGACGGCGGGACTGCTCGATGACGGCAGTTCGCTGGGCGCGGGCATGGGCACCTCAGGATCGCTCGCCGAAGTAAAACGCCACGATGCCTCCGACGATTGCGTTAAAGGTGGGGACCGGAATGGGGTTCTCCGAATAGCGCTCGACGACCAGGTGAATCAGCGCCGAGATGGCAATGCCGATCAGCGCGACCAGGGAGATCCAGGCCTCGATGTCCTGCCACCATGCGGGTTTGTGGATGTGCCGTACGATTGACGAGATGACGATGCCCACGAAAAAGCCGCCAAGGATTGCCACGGGGAGGTAGGGCTGGTTCTTCAACTGGTCCAGAGACAGCGCAAACTGGGCCCGAAGGCCATCGAGGTCGGAGTAGACTTTCCAGCCGACGCAGCCACACAACATAAGGATGACCGCCACGCGCACGGTGCCGCCGGGTAAAAACAAGGGGGACGGGGCAGGATCATCGCGGGTGTTGATGGTGACGCCATGGGCGGCGAAGTAGTGCCCGAGCATGATGAAAAGCAGGTAGATCAGGTACGGCGGCACCGGATACGGCGTCGAGACGCCCGCGTCATTCGTGCGCGGTGGCAACAAGATGACCAGGCACGTGAGGCCAACAATCGCCAGCACGTGAATGGCACGCACGCTCCCGGGCGGCAGGCTCAGCGGATAACGCTTCAACGGCGCTACGGGCGCGGGGGCAGCAGGCGGGGCGGTGCTCATCCTTTGGCTCCGATCAGCGTGGATACGGTCTCACGTGCTACTTCGTATCTCGACACAATATATTGAAAATCCCGGATTAGGAATGCCCGGCCTTGTCCCCCGCTCCATGGCGGTTTGCCTTCGAAACAACGCTCTGCTACCTTGACAAGACCGAACACCCGGGGGTGCAGAATGCTCACGCGCGAAGTGATGCGGCAGGTTCGCCGGCTGCAATTGCGAGCACGCCGGGCCGTCGAGGACCCGCTCGGCGGCGCCTATCGCAGCGTCTTCAAGGGGAGCGGCATCGCCTTCGAAGAGGTCCGCGAATATCAGCCTGGCGACGAAATCCGCTCCATCGACTGGAACGTCACCGCCCGCATGGGGCACCCCTTCATCAAACGCTATGTCGAGGAACGCGAACTCACCGTCGTGCTGATGCTCGACGCCAGTGCCAGCATGGGCTTCGGCAGCATCCTCCAGAGCAAGCGTGATGTTGTCGCCGAGCTTGCGGCGTTGCTCGCGCTGTGTGCGGTCAGCAATAATGATAAAGTCGGCCTGATCGTGACGGCCGACGGCATCGAGCGCTACGTGCCGCCGAGGAAGGGGCCTCGCCACGCGTTACGAATCATTCGCGATCTGTTCGTCTTCCAGGCCGATACGACACGAACTGATCTGCGGACCGGGTTCGACTTTCTCAACAAGGTCCTGCATCGCCGGGCGCTCGTGTTCGTCTTCAGCGACTTCCTCGACGCGGGCTACGAGAAGGCGATGCAACGAACCGCCCATCGGCACGATGTCGTCGCCGTGACCGTGCGCGACCCGGTCGAGGAGTCACTGCCCGACGTCGGCTTGCTCGAAGTGCGCGATCCGGAGACGGGCACCTGCACGACAGTCGACACGAGCCATCCCGAGGTGCGCCGCGCGTTCGAGGCGCAACGCCAATCCCAATGCGATGCATTCACGCAATGGACGCGTGCACACAAGATCGACGTCCTGGCCACCTCGACGGCGGGCCGGCATCTCGACGAATTGATGCGATTCTTCCAGCAACGCGAACGGCGCCTGAAACATCGATGAAATGGGCTGTACTGATCCTGTTCACACTTCTTTGCGCCGCCCCTGCAACGCTTGCGGGGAGCCGAACGCAGACCAAGGCGGACGCATCGCTGGAGGTGCAGTTCGACGGCAACAATCCAGAGCTTTCGCTGGCCGACGTGATCACCGTGACGCTGACGGTGCATGGCCGGCCTGGCCTGGAGGTGATCGCGCCGCTGGACCTGCCGACATCGGCGCCCTGGCTGCGCGTCGAACGTGACGAGCCGACGCGGCAAACCGTCAACGGCCGGGTGCGCTGGCAAATCGTCTATCGTTTCGCCCCGCGCGAGCCGGGCAAGCTCGACTTTGCCTTTCCGGACGTCAAATCCCAGAACGTCGGCGCCGCGGAGCAGACCGTGTCCTGGCAGCCGATCACGTTCAGCGTCAGCACGTCCGCAGATGAGCTGCGTGACATCACGTCCATCGAGGAGGTACCTCCGCTCGTTGCCGAAGATCGGGCGTGGCTGTTGTGGACCGCGCCGGCGGCGCTCGGGTTGGTTGCCATCATCGGTGCGGTCCTGATGTTGCGCCAACGCCGACATGTGGCGAAACAGACGCCCGCCGAGCGCGCGCTGCGCGAGTGGGACCGGCTAATCGCGCTGCGGTTGCCGGAGGCCGGGCGTAGCGAGCGGTTTGTGACGCTGCTGACGACGTTGCTGCGCCGCTGCCTGGAGCGACAATTCGATATTCCCGCACGCCGACAGACCACGGCGGAGTTTTGTCAACATCTGACGACAATCGAGAAGCTCGCTCCGCACGAGAAGGAGTTTCTCACGAACTTTCTCGAGCACTGCGAGGCGGTCAAGTTTGCCGGCGTGGCGATGCCCATCGAAGAATGCGCGCACCTGGCGCGCGCGGCGCGCGCATTTCTCGAGCGCGTTGGCAAGCCCGCGTGACGGCGCAAGCACGCCAAACTTTTCACGTCGCGAAATTTGCTCAAACTGGGTGAAGTTGTTCGCCCGCTGCTGCCGAAGTAATCTCTGTCGCGGACACAAGCGAGGAGAGATGAGCAAGATGTATCGGCCCACCTTGAACCGCGATTCACCGTCTGACCCCTTCCTGAAACTTATCTGGCAAACCTACTCGACGGCGCAAGTGCCGTCGGGCCTGCTTCGGAGACTGCTTCATGATGCGCAAATTCAATCCGGTGGTGTTCGGCGTGCTGGCCCTGCTGTGTGCAACGGGTGCATGGGGATGCAACCAGCAGAAGGTCAGCCCGCTGACCAGCAAGATTCGCGACCTGGAAACCCGATACGCCAAGCTCGAGGAAGACTTCCGCACCCTTCAGGCCTCGAACGAGCAAGTTCGCAAACGCCTGAGTGCGGCCGAGACGAGCCGGACGGCACTGGAACAGGAAAAATCGGAATTGACGAAAAAGGTGGACTCCCTCACCAGCGAACGGGACGTCCTGAGCAAGCAGGTCACCAGTCGGACGACCGAGCGTGATACGGCCCAGGCCAACCTGATGCAGTTCAGCAAGGATCTGCAGATGCTCGCCGGTCGCGTCGAAGCCGCCCTGAACGAGAACTCCGGAAGCAGCAACGCCACGATCATCCCGGCATCGCGCCGCAACGAGTGAGCAGGCGTCGGCCCCCTTGGCAGCAGGTCCGCACCTGTCGATCCCCTTTGGCAACACATAGTGGATGCGAAAAAGCCCGCGAGGACGGATTCCTCGCGGGTTTTTGTCTAGTTCTGTCCCTAACCCCTACCCCCTACCCCCTACCCCTGACCCCACTCCCAACCCCTGATCCCTGATAACCCCTACTTCTATTCCTGCTCCAGCCGAATGATCGCTCGCGCTCGCAGTTCACGCACAATGCGGCGTCGTTCGCGGTCCCATCGCTCCATTTCCAACTTCTTGCGGATCGCCTTCTGCACTTCGACGTCGAGCGGTTTCTGGCCTGCGTATTCACGCTTGACGCAGCGGATCAGGTGGACGCCCGTGCCGATCGGGATCACTGGGCCGATCTCGCCTTCGCGCAGCTTGAAGAGCGCCTCCTCCACCTCGCGAGGTTGAATCTGGCCACGCAGGTTGCCGAGGCCGTCGCCCGTCTTGCTCACG
>DASRSQ010000212.1:0-2844 GCA_035656475.1 Gemmataceae bacterium
TAGATGCAGATCTCGGCCATGCTGCGGCGCGCGGTCGGCAGGCGGAACAGGGCGCCGACTTCGTACCAGCCGTCGGCGCAGCGCTTGGCACGCACCAGCGTCGCGGGAATGCGCAGCGGCGAGCCGTCGCACGGGTTCGGCAGCACGATCAGCACCTCCGCGGACGACAACTCGTGCGGCAGATAGAAGCCAACGCCGGTCTGCGACAGGTCCTTGCCCCGGCATTCGATCGCCTCTTCGGGCTGGCCGTTGGCATCGAGCGGGACGATCGTGAGATTCTGGGCCCAGAGCAGGCGATCCTTGGTGCGCTTTTCCGAATTGACGAGCAGATGCTGTTGCAGGCCCGCGAAGATCTCCGGGCTCATCTTGTCGAACAACTCCGTCGCGCGTTGCTTCGGGCAATCGACCGCACGCAGCCGGGCCTTGATCTCAATCGGCGTCGACGACAGCGGATTGACGCGAGCCATCTCGATCTGCAGTTCGAGCTTGGGTTGCTGGCCGCACCATTGCTGCCAAAACGTGATCGGCAAATCGAAGTGTATCGTGCAGCCCGATTCGTTTTGGCGAATGATGTGGGCGAACATCTGCTGAGCGAAGACGCGCAACTGCTCCTGGGCGGCGCCGAGCGGCAGTCCGGCGACGAAGTGGAATTGCAACGCGTCTCCGCCCGCCTCCGTGATCGGAGCGGCGGCGAGTTCGGCGTCGGCCTGGCCGCCGTTATCATTGATCACGCCCGCGATGATCTCGTTCAGCTTTTCCGGATCGATGCCCGTGTAGATGCTCCGCTTGCGCACGTTGCGAGCGTTCTCGATGAGATGAGCAAAATGGTCCGGCTTCTCCTGCAATTCGCCATTGAGCTCCGCGCTCGTCCCCTCCAGGGCCAGCAACATCTCGGTGCAGTTGCTGAAACGCTGACTCGGATCGAATCGTAGCGCCCGGGCAATCGCTTCGCGATCCAGGTCCGGCAGACGTTCCAGGTCCGGCTTCATGTTCTTTGCGAGGTACGCCTGCGGTCCCAGGCCGCGGAAAGGGTGCACGCCCGTCAGCAATTCCGCGTAGATCAGGGCGAGGCTGTACTGATCGCAATGTCGGCTCGGCGTCTGCGCCACCAGCTCCGGAGCGGCGTAGCGAAGGTTGCGTTGCACGATGTCTTGCCCAGCCGGCGCCCACAGGAGCTGAGCGTAGCCGAACTCCGCGATCTGCAGCCAGCCATTGGCAAGAATCAGATTGCGCGGGTTCAGGTTCAGATGCTGAACGCTGTGCTGCAGATACAGGTAATCGAGCACCTCGGCGGCGCCGCGAATGTAATCGATCAACTCCGTGCGCGGAATGCCCGGTTGCTTGCGAGCCTGGCATTGATGGGCCCGATCGCGCATCGTCTCGCGGATCGGGTCGTTGATCAGGACCAACCGTCCCGGCTCGACGTGCGCCACCTGCGCAACCTGCAATGCCGGATGCTCGATCGTCTTCAGGCGATTCAGCGCTTCTTTCAGCTTCGCGATGTCGGGACAGCCAAGGCCGTACAGGATCTTGACACGCTTCTTGTCCCCGTCCGGCGTCTGTGCCTTCCATACCTCCATCAGCGGGCTGTTGCTGACGCATTCGAGGAAGCGCCAGTCCGCCAGCACATTGTCCGGCAACACCGGTCTGGCGGTCGGACGAGGCAGACGCGTCGTGTCGCCGAAGCGCGGCGCCAGGATCGTGTCGCCCGGCGCGGGCGTCGTCGCCAGTGCCATTTCGTCGTCCGAATCGAGCTTCGGCACCTTCGGCATTTCCGCCTTGAGGGCGCGCACGAAATCCATGCACGATGCGAAGCGATGCTCGGGGTTCTTCGCCAGCGCCCGTGCCACGATCACGCGATCATGTGCCGGCAACGGCTGCAGGTCCGGATCGGTTTGGGTATGCTGGATCAAGAGCTGCCGCAGGTTCTTGCCCGTGAAGGGAAGCGTTCCCGTCAAAAGCTCCTGAAAAACAATGCCGAGACTGTATTGATCGCAATGCCGGCTCAGCTTGCCGAGGAACAATTCCGGGGCCGCGTAGAGCGGCGTCACCGCGTTCAATGCGGCCTTCAGCTTTTCCGTCACGCCCTCCGCCAGGCTGTTGACCAGGCCAAAATCCGCGACCTTGACGTGATTGCTCACCAGGAACAGGTTTCGCGGCTTCACGTCGAGGTGTTGCAGATCAAACTTCTGATTCAGCAGGTCGAGCACCTCGGCGACTTCGGTCAGGTAGCGCAGCAGTTCGTCGCGCGGAATGCCATGACGTCCCTGCAGGTGATAATGCTCCCACAGCTCGTGCAGATTTTCGTCGGCCAGTTCCGTGACGATGACGAGTTCGCCGCCGACGATTTCGACCCGATCCATCGACAGCAGAAACGGATGCCTGATTGACTTGATAAGCTGAAAGGCGCGCAGTTCCTCCTCGGCGTGGGCGCTGTTGTTGTCGAGGCTGTTCAGAGAGCCATAGACGAACTTGACGGCCTTGAAAATGCCGCCCGGCGCCTCGCATTTCCAGACCTCGCCGAAACCGCCGGCGCCGAGGCGTTCTAGCAGCCGGTAGCCGCGAATCGGTTCCGCGTCAGCGCATTTCTCAACGGGCATGGCCAGACCTTCTCCGGTAAACTGCGTATTTCAGCCTGCGCAACTCTAGGTCATGAAAGGGGGAAAGTCCAATTGGCGACGGCGCCGGAATGTACTCATCTCGCTCCGCAAGATGAACAGCCTCACGCGGAGCGTGAGGAGTACATTGCCGACGCAATGGTAAGCACGCCGAACACGAAAAAAATGCTACCGCAACGGCCGGCCAAAACAGACGATCGCGATGTCATCGTACTGCGGGCCACCG
>DASRSQ010000213.1:0-8632 GCA_035656475.1 Gemmataceae bacterium
GCCCGTGGCGAACAACGTACCGATAGCGCAGCCGGTGCCAGGCAACGGCGACTACGCGGCAGCAGACACGCTGGAGATGGCGAACACGCCGCTGGCGGAGCCGGCGCCGATCGCCCAGCCCGAATTCCTCGGCATGTCTGCGACCGGACGGGAGACAACGACCAACAAGCCCACGCCGCGTCCCACGCCCCCCGCTGCCACGTCGCGCAAGTTGCCGATGATCATCGGCGGAGCGGCCTTCGTTCTGGTTGCGCTGCCGTGCATCGCTTGCTTGCTGATGTATCTATTCACGCCGGCGAAGAAGAAGGGATCGATCGAGATCACCAAGACCCAGTATGCCAATGCGAACAACGTGCTCAAACCGGGCTACAATTTCATTCACGTTTACATCAAGCGCATCGACTTCGCCGGGCCGGTGACGATCAGCTTCAAGGACTTACCCGCAGGAGTGGAAGTGCAGCCGAAGACGATACCGGCCAATAACGACAGGGGCGAGGTCCGCGTGACCGTCTCCCATGGGACGCCGACGCAAACCAAGCAAGTCCGTCTCGTGGCCGAACATGAGCTGGAAAAGGGAGACAAGATCGTCGCTGAAATTCCATTCGCGTTGAACGTCATCGACGATCCGAACAAGCTCAAGAAACGCTGAGCTACATCGGCATGGGCGGCATGGGCATTGGCATCGGCATGGGGCCCTTGTCAGCAGGGGCCGGGCCAGGAGCAGGCGCTGGAGCGGCCTTGGGTGGCGGCGCTGGGGGGCCACCAGTGACCTTCATCGGCGTGGGCGGCGGGACGTCGCTGTTGTAGAGACTGAAATAATCGTAGGCCAGAAAGCCGGAGCCGACGACGAGCGCGAGCAGCGACACCGCCAGCATCCCGGTCCAGGCGTCATTGACGGCAATCGTGCCGTCGGAAGCCTCGTCCTTCTTGTCGTCTTTGCCTTTCTTTGCCATCGCAATACTCTCCACATTTTCCCGCCCCCTCTCCCGTTGAAGAAGGGGTGAGGGTGAGGGCTGAAGCGCCGGATTCTGAAAGTTCGGCCCTCACCCCCGGGCCCTCTCCCAGGAGGAGAGGGGAGAAATACGGGCTAATTCTTGCTCAATTTGCTCGTGACCAGGTCCCCTTCGAGCAGCTTCGGCCGAAAAGCGGCGTTGCCGGTCGGGACTACCCGCGCCACGGAATAATGGTGGTTGGCATCGATGACGCGCACCATGCCGAGATACTTCGCCTCGGGGAAGCGGCGATACACGTCGAGCGTGTTCCCCTTCTTGAGGCCGTGATCGGTGCCGAGCGTCAGCACCACGAGATCGGTGCCGTCGACTTTCTCGATCTTGCCATTGACGGCGAACGGCGGCGGATTCGGACTATTGGGATCGCGCATCGCGCCGGCGACATCGCCGCCACCCCCGCCGATCCCGGCCTCCAGCTTGGCGAGCTTGAGCGTGATTTCCCGCAATTGTTCGACCAGGTTTTCGTTCCGAAGCTTGGCAGTCCGGAAGTTTTGCTCATGCGCCACCGCGTTATTGCGGTAGAGCTTGACGTCCGCCTCGAGCTTGACGATCGCACCTTCGCGATCCTTGATGACCGTGTTCAAATGGGCGATCTCGTCGGTGAGCCGCTGCTTGGCCTTGACCGCTTCAAGCAATGCGATTCCTGCGTTCTTTGCTTCATCCTTGGCCGCATCCTTCTCCGCGATGAGACCATCCTGCATTGCCTTGGCCTTGTCCGCCTCGTCCTTGAGTTGCTGATTGAGCTCCTGAATTTTGGCCTGCGCATTTGCATAGTCGGCGGCCAGCTTTGATGCCGCCGTCTCGTTGGCCTTGCTGACGCCGACAACGCCTTTTTCCTGGTTCTTGAGGTCCAGGTAGGCCTCTTTCCAGTTGTTGCGGAGCGAGAAGTCCATGACCAGGAACAGGCCGACAATGACGGCGAACAAGAAGTTCAAGATGACCAAGATCTTGCCGATCGTGTTCATTGATCGATCCCCCAAACCGAGCGCGTCACCACGGGTTGGTAGCCCATGGTTCCCCGATCGCGCGGCGTCGCACGCCATTTCGGTATGTACGATGTCCCCGAATGAAGGTCAGGGTTATGCCTAGGTGACCGGAGCTTGTCAACCCAACTTTGGTCCGCAACCGGACGAAATGAGCCACGTTTCCATTATGACGTGCCGCGCGCGGGGAAGCTAGGGGAATTGGAGGGAAATCAAATGTTTAGCCCCGATTCGCAGAAGCGGGCGGACGTGACGCGCCGCGGAAATATGGATCCTGTCCGCCCGCCTCTACGAGGGAGGGCTAAATGAGCGTTTGCAAATGGCCGAGGGCCGAGCGGCCCGCCTGCAGCTGCAGGCGTCGCACGATCGGATACGCGATCCGGGCAAGCCACGATTCCGGCCTCGACCAGGAACGCAGGGCAACCGTGATCGCGCCGGTCGTCAGGTTCTTCTCGACGGTGAATGTCTCCTCGCCGCACTCCGGATGGCCGACCAGCGTGCGATAGCGAAAGCCGCAGCGCCATTGATCGCCGACCACTTCGTCGAAGCGATCGTACACGCGGGCCGCAAAAACGAGATCGATGCCCGGCACGAAGCGATAGCGCAACCCGACCACGTCGCCGACTTCCACCGGCGTGCGCGCGACGATGGGCGTCGCCAGCGTCGGCGGAAAAACGTCGAAGCGCAGAATCGCATCGGCCAGCCGACGCGCGATCGCTTGCGGCGGGCCGGGCCGCTCCTGGGCGACGACGCGCTCGTGGTTGTCGCGATTGTCGTGCGGCCGCGGTCCGAGCTCTACGCCCGGCGTGTAGGGTCGCTGATGCCAGCTCGTGAGATCGACATTGCCGACCGATCGGCCGAATAGCCATTGCATTGTGCATCCTTCGGCGCTTGAACCTGGCGAGTGGAGCGGATATGATTTCTCCGAGCCCCGATCCTCCCGCCGTCGAATATTTCTTACGAAGAGAACCCTCATGCAGAATCTCTCGCGTGCTCTACTCCTCTTCGCCTTCACCGCATCCGCATCCGCGCTCGCCGCCGGCGAAAAAGCCACGAAGCACGTGCCCGCGGTCCCCGGCTTCGCCCGCTTTCACCAGGCCAAGCCCGACGCCGACGGCGGCCGCCTGCTCTTCTCGTCGCTGAACTGCGCCGCCTGTCACGCCACCGGCACCGCCGCGACGACAAAGCCGGCCCCGGTGCTCGACGGCGTCGGCATGCGTGTCAAACGCAGCTACCTCAAGCAATTCCTCAATGACCCGCACGCTACCAAGCCCGGCACCACCATGCCGAATCTCTTCGCCGACGATCCGGACAAACAGGCGAAGATCGATGCCCTGGTGCAATACCTCGCATCCACCGGCAGCCCGCCACAGGCGAAGCCGATCGGCAAGTCGATCGCGGCCGGCCAGGATCTCTATGCCAAGGTCGGCTGCGTCGCCTGTCACGGGACACGCGACTCCAAGGGGGACGAGGCCAAGCTGTTCCCGACCAGCGTCCCGCTCGGCAACCTCAAGGCGAAGTACACGCTCGCCAGCCTGAAGACGTTCCTCGAGAACCCGCACGTCGTCCGTCCCAGCGGCCACATGCCCGCCATCGTCGTCGGCAAGGAGGCGGTGGACGTCGCCAACTACCTCATGCAAGGCACCGTGGCCGGCTTCTCCGGCGCGAACATGAAATATTCCTACTACGAGGGCGACTACCAGAAGCTCCCCGATTTCGACAAGCTCAAGCCCGTGAAGACCGGCATTACCAGCGATTTCGATCTCGGCGTCGCTCGCCGAAATAACGACTGGGCGATCAAGTTCGAAGGATATCTCAAGGTCGAGAACGCAGGCAATTACACCTTCCACACCAACAGCGACGATGGCAGCAAACTCTGGATCGGCGACAAGCTCGTCGTCAACAACGATGGCATCCACCCGCCGCAGGCCAAGTCGAGCAAGATCAAGCTCGCCAAGGGCACGCACAAGGTCATCGTCGGCTTCTTCCAGGGCGGCGGCGGTTTCGAACTCACCGTCGATTTCGAAGGCCCCGGCCTCGGCCGCCAACTGCTCGGCCCGCACATCATGCTGACCGAGAAACCGGAGCCCGTCGCCAAAGGCAACAAGGATCCCGAAAATTCTCCGCTCGAACCCGCCATGATCGCCAAGGGCAAGGAGCTGTTCGCCTCCGTCGGCTGTGCGAATTGCCACGCCATGGGCAAGGAGACGAAGCGACTCGAGGCGCAGGCCCTGGCGAAGCTTAAGGCGGATGCGGGATGTTTGCAGGCGACGCCGAAGAAAGGCGTGCCGTGGTTCGGCCTGAGCCCGGCTCAGAAATCCGCACTCGCGGCGCTCATCAAGACGCCGTGGACGGACAAGCTCGCGCCGAAGGATTCGATCGCCTTCACGATGAAGGCGTTCAATTGCTACGCCTGCCACGAGCGCGGCGAAGTCGGCGGCGTCGAGGAGGCGCTCAACCCCCACTTCACCGCCACCTTCAAGGAATGGGGGGACGAAGTCCGCATCCCGCCTTCGCTCAACGGCGTCGGCGCCAAGATGAAGCCGGGCTACCTCAAGAAGATTTTCGAGGAAGGATCGCACGACCGGCCGTACATGAATACCCGTATGCCGAAGTTCGGCGCCAACGTCATGCATCTGATCAATGACTTTGCCAAGGCCGATCCCGATCTCACCGCGCCGAAGGTGACGTTCACGGACCCGGCGACCAAGATCAAATCGATCGGCCGCAGCATGGTCGGCCGCCAGAAGCAAGGCACGTTCCTGTGCGTCAACTGCCACAACTTCGGCGGCGTCAAAACCGAAGGCGTCCAGGGCATCGACATGGCCATCATGACCGACCGCCTCAAGCACGATTGGTTCGTCAACTACCTGATCGAGCCGTCGAAGTTCCGTCCCGGCACACGCATGCCCAGTTCCTTCCCCGACGGCGTGTCGCAACTCAAAGGCGTCCTCGGCGGCAAGGCCGATGCTCAAATCGAAGCGATCTGGATGTATCTCTCCGACGGCAAAGGCGCAATATTGCCCGCCGGCATGAACAAGCAATCGATCCCGCTCATCCCGACCACCGAGGCGATTATCTATCGCAACTTCATCCAGGGCGCCGGCCCGCGTGCCATCGGCGTCGGCTTCCCCGAACGTGCCCACGTCGCCTTCGACGCCAACGAGATGCGGCTCGCCATGATCTGGCAGGGCCTGTTCATCGACGCCCGCCGGCACTGGACCGATCGCGGCGTCGGCTTCGAACCGCCGATGGGGGACAACATCATGCACCTCCCGACCGGCGTCAGTTTCTACGTCCTGTCTCAACCCGACGAGCCCTGGCCGACCAAATCCGCCAAGGATCTCAGCTACAAGTTCCTCGGCTATAACGTAACCGACGATCAACGTCCAACGTTCCGCTACAAGTTCCACGACATCACGATCGAGGACACGCCAAACGCGGTGGAGACGAAGCTGAACCCGGCGATCCGCCGCACGATCACGCTGAAAACGGAGAACCCGATCGACAAGCTGTACTATCGCGCGGCGGTAGCGGACAAGATCGAAGCCGAGAAGAACGGCTGGTACCGCATCGGCGACTGGCGCATGCGCATCGAGTCGGACGCCCAACCCATCATTCGCCAGGCCGGCAACAAGAAGGAGCTGCTGGTGCCGATCCGCTTCAAGGACAACAGCGCGAAGCTGGTGCAGGAGTATGTGTGGTAAGAAGCGCAAACCGTGCGTTCAGTGGCGAAGCGAGAGCTGAAAATTGGTCCGAAAGATCACGGCCAGAGAATGTCGCTCAAGGACTATGAATTCGTTGACACGATGGAGGGTTTTCTCTACGAGCTTTCGCGAGGCTTCATCACGGTATCAGATATCGGCGACTATGATCATGGTTTGATCGCTGCGACTCTGAGAGATTACCTCGCCGTTTACAAAGTTGGCCATCCCGATGCCATTGTTGCAACCTTAGGTCCTGGCGATTGCAAGCTTCTGGTGTCCGAATGGGAAAGCGAACGCCACCCAGACTGGGCAGTGTACTTGACCAAGCCAATGGGCCGCAAGGACGATAAACTCTGGAGACACTGGTTGCCGGAGCTTGTGATCGAAGTCGTCTCGGAACGCTCCACGGACCGCGATTACATCGACAAGCGGCAGGAATACTGGGACCTCGGCATCAAGGAATACTGGATCGTCGACGCCAATCGCGAGCAGATCGTCGTCCTGCGGCGCGGCAAGTCGGACTGGACAGAGAAACGCGTCGGCCGCGGTGGAAAGGTGACGACCCGGCTGCTGCCGGGATTCGAACTGCCGAATCAGGCAATCGCGGATGCGGCGGCGCAGGCGGCAGAGATCGATGAGGAATAATGACCGCCGCCGGGCTTCGCCTGATTCCCTTGCACTCGCCGCGCAAACGTTTTTACTGGAGTTCTTTTGGCTTCGTCCTTACGACTGATAAGGTTTTGTTCCATGAAGCACATTCTCTACCTCTTCGCGATCGCCACGTTGCTCTTCTCGGTACCGGTTGCCGACGCGCAGAAGAAGAAAAAGAAGCAGCCGCCGATCCAGGCATCTGCCGACGAGAACGATTACTACAAGCTCCTCACCTATCCGCTGCCCGAAGGCGAGGTGCTCGAGTCCGGCGCCATCGAGATGTTGCCGGGCAACAAGATCGCCGTCGGCACGCGGCGCGGCGAGATCTGGGTCATCGAGAATGGCCTGACCGGCGATCCCAAGGACGCCAAGTTCACACGCTTCGCCCACGGTCTGCACGAGATTCTCGGCCTGTCGTACAAGAAAGATGGCTGGCTCTACGTGACGCAGCGCTGCGACATTTCGCGCATCAAGGACAGCAAGGGCAAAGGCAAGGCCGACACGTTCGAGGTCGTCACCGACGCGTGGGAGATCAACGGCGACTATCACGAATACGCCTTCGGCTCGCGGCCCGACAAGAACGGCAACATCTGGATCACGCTTTGCCTGACCGGCTCGTTCAACTCCAACAGCAAGTTCCGCGGCTGGGGGGGCAAGGTCGGCAGCGATGGCAAGTTCGTGCCCACGACCAGCGGCGTGCGCTCTCCTGCCGGCGTCGGCTTCAACGCTGAGGGGGACGTATTCTACACCGACAACCAGGGGCCCTGGAACGGCGCGTGCGGGCTCAAGCAACTCGTCGTCGGCGGCTTCGTGGGGCATCCCGATAGCTTCAAATGGTACAAGGAGCCCGAGGCGAAATATCTCGGCGCCGCCCCGCAGGTCCCCAAGAGCGGCAGCCGAATCATGACCGAGGCCAAGAAGATCCCGCAGCTCGTTCCCACCTGCGTCATCTTCCCCTACGGCAAGATGGGCCAATCGGCTTCTGGCCTCGATTGCGATCTCTCCGGCGGCAAGTTCGGTCCCTTCGAAAAACAGCTCTTCGTCGGCGATCAGACGCACAGCACCATCATGCGTGTCAGTCTCGAGAAGATGCCGAACGGCCGCTATCAAGGCGCGTGCTATCCGTTCCGCGCCGGCCTCTCGTGCGGCATCGTCCCGGTCTGCTTCGCCCCCGATGGCTCGCTCATCGTCGGCGGCACGAACCGCGGCTGGGGCTCGCGCGGCACCAAGCCCTTCAGCGTGGAGCGATTGGTATGGACCGGCAAGGTCCCGTTCGAGATCAAGGAGATGAAGGCCGAGCCCGACGGCTTCACGCTTAGCTTCACCAAGGAAGTCGACCCGAAGACCGCCGGCGACGTCAACTCCTACAAGTGCGAGACGTTCACCTACATCTACCAGGCCGCGTACGGCAGCCCCGAGGTCGACAAGACGACGCCAACGGTGACGAAGGCGATCGTTTCCGCCGACAACAAGAGCGTGCACGTGTCGCTGAGCAAGCTGGAAGAGGGACACATCCACCAGTTGACCGCGCCCGGCGTGCGCTCCAGCGACGGGTCGCCGTTGTTGCACAATATTGCGTACTACACGCTGAACTATATTCCGCAAGCGAAGTAGGGTGCGTGAAACGCACTGTCAGTGCCAGGATCAAATCAGCGATGCACTCGCTGTCGGCGAATGCATCGCAGCAGGTTCTCTCTCCCACCCCGGTGCGTTCCACGCACCCGACAGCAGGTCAGCCATGAAACGCATTGCGAGCATCGCCCTCACCACGATCCTGGCAGCGGCAATGTTCGCCGTTGCGAACGCTCAACCCGGCAAGGCGCCGCCGCCGAAGCTTTCTCCCGCCGAATCAGCCACGCGCTTCAAGATCGCTGACGATCTGCGTTTCGACCAGGTGCTTGCGGAACCGACGGTCAAGCAGCCGTTGTCGCTGTCGTTCGACGAGCGCGGCCGGCTCTGGGTCGTGCAGTACATGCAGTACCCGCATCCAGCCGGGCTCAAAATCGTCAGCCGCGATATCTTCTGGCGCGTGGTGTATGACAAGGTCCCGCCGCCTCCGCCGCACGCGGCGGATAGCCCGTTTCGCGGCAGGGACATCATCTCGATCCATGAGGACACCAAGGGGACCGGCGTCTTCGACAAGCACACCGTCTTCCTCGACGGCCTCAACATTGCCACCTCGCTCGCGCGCGGCCGCGGCGGGGTTTGGGTACTGAATCCTCCCTATCTGCTCTTCTATCCGACCAAGGACAATGCCGACTCACCGACCGGGGCGCCGGTC
>DASRSQ010000214.1:0-6091 GCA_035656475.1 Gemmataceae bacterium
CGCGGAACTGCGCGGCATCACCATGCCGGACGTCGCGGTGCGCATCCTCGATCAGGGACAATCGCTGGCCCAGCGGCGTGGTTCGCTGCTGTTCGCGCATTTCGGTTTGTCCGGGCCAGTGATTCTCGATGTGAGCCGGGCGGTCAGCGGCCACCCGCATCCGGAGACGCTGATCCTGGAACTCGACCTATTACCCGCAGAGACGACGGGCGCTGTCGACGACTGGCTGCGTGCCGAGTCGCTCGCATCGGGCAAGAAGCAGCTCGCCATCGTGCTCGCGCAAAAGGTACCGCGGCGTCTGTGCGAAACGCTGCTCGAATTGGCGGGGCTCGCTCCCGATCGCAAGGCCGCCGCCCTGGCACGCGAGGATCGGCAACGGCTCGCCCGCGCGATCAAGCAACTCGCCATTCCGCTGACTGGCACGCTCGGCTTCAAGAAAGCCGAGGTCACCGCCGGCGGCGTCGCGCTCGACGAAGTCGATTCACGCAACATGCAGAGCAAGCTCGTGCCCGGCCTCTATCTCGCCGGCGAGGTCCTCGACCTCGACGGCCCCATCGGCGGCTTCAACTTCCAGGCCGCCTGGAGCACCGGCTGGCTCGCCGGCGCGTCGGTGTGAACCTGCTACTCCGCAATGACATTTGCGAGAACCTCGCAATCACAGTATCCGCCTCGACCGCGAAGTGTCTCGAGCAAGCGGTTAATGTCATTCCCATTGTTTCTCCGCAGCCATTCTTCCGTGAATCGAAAGGTGTGATCGCATCCCGCCTCGCCTAGTGCGGCCTGCAGGTGCTCGCCAAGATCTCCAAGTTGGTCCGGGTTGAGTTCCAGTTCGGCCCACTGCTTCTCGTTCTCTCTCAACAATGCAAGCCGCTTCAGATCCTTCTTGTCCTTACGTGCCGACAGGCTCATGGCTGTTTCCAGGCAACGGCGGGCGGCAGCGTAGTTCAGCAGGCATTCTTCGGCCTGGGCGAGCAAACGCCAGGCTTGCGGATCCTTGTCGTTGATTCGGACAAGCTCCTGCAAGCCGGTTCGGGCTTCGATTAGGAAGGGCAATGCCTCAGCTGCCGGCTTTCGCCGCATGTAGGATCCTTGCTTGGATCGGCGCTGGCCTTCGAGAAGAATAACTTCCAGCTCGCTCACAGTTTTGGTCATTGCGATCCTCCTACACGCATGTTGCTTGATGGTAGTCCATAGTGCAACCCTAATTCCACGCTGGCAAAGCCGCTCGTCCTTCGTTTACAATGGCAAGATCGAAACTCAGTCCGGGGATCCTTCGATGCGTGCCATCACCTACGCGCTTGCCGGCGCGTGTTTGTCGTTTGCCTCTTCCGCGTTCGCTCAGGATGCAAAGCATTTCGACACCAAAGTGCGGCCGTTGCTCGTGACGCATTGCTTTGGCTGCCATTCGAAGGATGTCGCCAAGCCGAAGGGCAACTTTCGGATCGACACGTTGGCCACCGATTTCAACGGCAGCGACAATCGCGAAGCGTGGCTCAACGTGCACAAGCGCGTCAAGGCCGGCGAGATGCCGCCGAAGGCGAAGCCGCGCATGACCGATGCCGAATCGCGCGTGCTGCTCGACTGGATCGCGGCCGGAATGAAAGCTGCGGATGTGCGACGGGCGGCGGAGGGGCGTGTCGTGCTGCGCCGGCTCAATCGCATCGAATACGAAAACACGATGCGCGACCTGCTCGGCGTACCGCTCGAGCTGAAGGAGATGTTGCCGATCGACGGCGCCTCGGCGGGCTTCGATAATGTCGCCGACGCGCTGCACGTGTCGTCCTTCCTGATGGACAAGTATCTCGAAGGGGCCGACAAGGGGCTTGCCGCGGCGATCGCCAATCTGCCGCAGCCGCCGCTCGTCAAGAAACGCTATTTGCTGACCGATTCGCACAACATCAAGACGTCGACCGAGCGCGTCTATCGCAAGCTGAATGACGGCGTCGTCGTCTGCTTCAGCTCGTCCGCCTGGAACGCCGTTCACGTCACCAATTTCTATCCGCCCGATCGCGGCACCTATCGCATACGCATCTCGGCGTCCGGCTTCCAGAGCAAGGATAAGCCGATCACCTATCGCGTCGATGCGGGTCGTATGGGCATGGCCGGCAATAGCCATCTCGTCAGCTACTTCGACGCGGCGCCCGGCAAGCCGACCGTGATCGAGTTCAATGATCATCTCGAAGCCCGCAGCGGCCTGCGCATCTGGCCCTACGGCCTGGCCGGCGCCCAGCATGTGCACAAGATCGGCGCCGACACCTACGACGGCGCGGGGCTCGCGGTGCAGTGGGTCGACATCGAGGGACCGCTTTTCGATTCCTGGCCGCCGCCGAGCCATCGCCGCATCTTCGGCGACCTGCCGCAGAAGCCGGCGCCGATCTTTAACTACAGCAAGCGCGTCGAAGTCACTTCGAAAGATCCTGAGGCCGACGCCGAGAAGATCCTGCGGGCCTTCGGCAAACGCGCGTTCCGCCGGGCAGTCACCGATGACGACATCAAGCCGTTCCTGAAGCTGGTCAAGAACCGTCTCGCCGAAAAGCAATCGTTCGAGCAGGCCGTGCGGGTCGGCCTTATGGGCATGATGGTATCGCCGGAGTTTCTGTTTCTCCGCGCCAAATCTGGCAAGCTCGACGACTTCGCGCTTGCCAGCCGGCTGTCGTACTTCCTGTGGAGCACGATGCCGGATGACGAGCTACTCAACCTTGCGGAAGAGAAGCGGCTGAGCAATCCGAAGACGCTCTACGACCAGGTCGAGCGGATGCTCATGGACAAGAAGGCGGCACAATTCACGACGAACTTCGTCAGCCAATGGCTCAACCTGCGCGAAATCGACGCGACCATTCCGAGCCACATTCTCTATCCCGAGTACGACGACATGCTCAAGTACTCGATGTTGAAGGAGACCTATTACTTCTTCGAGGAGTTGCTCAAGCACGACCTGAGCATCACCAACTTCATCGACTCCGATTTCGCGATGCTCAACGGCCGACTCGCCAAGCACTACGGCATCGCCGGCGTCGATGGCTGGGAATTCAAGAAGACGAAGCTACCGAAGGACAGCCATCGCGGCGGCGTGCTAACGCAGGCGAGCGTGCTGAAGGTGACGGCGAACGGCACCTACACGTCGCCGATCCTGCGCGGCGCCTGGGTGCTCGAACGCATCCTCGGCACTCCGCCGCCACGTCCGCCGGAAGGCGTCAGCGCGATCGAGCCGGATATCCGCGGGGCCAAGACGATTCGCCAGCAGATGGAAAAGCATCGCTCCGTGCCGACGTGCGCCAGCTGCCACAGCAAGATCGACCCGCCCGGCTTCGCCCTAGAAAGCTTCGACGTCATCGGCGGCTGGCGCGATTACTATCGCACCAGCGGCAATGGCAAACCGGTCATCCTCGACGGCCGACGCATGCACTACCTGCAAGGCCCGAAGGTCGATCCTGCCGATGTGCTCGCCGATGGCCGCAAGTTTCGCGACATCGATGAGTTCAAGCGTTTGCTGCTGGCCGACAAGGAGCAGGTTGCCCGCAATCTGACCGAGCGGCTTGTGACATATGCGACGGGGGCCGCCGTGCAGCCGGGCGATCAGAAGGAGATCGACGCCATCCTGCGCGACGTGCGCGCGAAGGATTATGGATTGCGGTCGCTTGTGCACGCGGTGATACAGAGCCGGTTGTTTTTGCACAAGTGACCGTTTCACGCACGTCGCCGGCGTCAATCGCCGGCGTTGAGGCGTTCCAGTAAGCGATCGAGGGCGGCTTCCCACTTTTCGCGCGTGTCGTAGGTGCCGGCGGCGATTTCCTTGCGGACGCGATCGACCAGGTCCTTGCGGATGGGAGCTGCGGAGGGTTGCTTGCGCTTGCGGGGGGCGGTTTCGGTGGTCGGAGCGTTGTCGGTGGCTGCCTCGGGCGGAGTACCGAGGGCCTGCCACCAGGCTGCTGACCCGCGGACCGGGCCGGCAAGCTCATCGGGGCCGTGTTCGTGCATCACTTCTCTCCCCTGGACTGCTTGCGCAGGAGCGGTCCCGGTGGAATGGGCCGCTGCATCCAGGTACATCTTAGGGTTTATAGTCCAGAGGAATCAACCGCCTTGTGCTGCTTGATATGGGAATATCGCTCCGTGCAGCGGCGGCGAAGCTCGAGACTTGTTGCCAAGTGGTGTTTGCCGATAACACCTTGCCGAATTCTACAACAGTTTATCGTCGCAAGGTCTACCGAGATTAACATTCAGAGGCGGGAATGTGCGAATGCGCGCCGCAAAGATGAACAAGGAACGCATCGTGCCAAGATCGACGAGTGAAGCGCGGGTGCAGGTTCGCGCGGATGCAAGGCGATGGCTTGCAAGACGGCGCGATCAACCGCAATCGCGCATATCTGTCTGGGTGTAGCGCTTGACCATGCGCAGGATGTTGCCCCCGCCGTCGCTCGGCCGCGGCGCGCACGTCAGCTCGTCCATCAGCGTTCGCATCAGGTAGACGCCGCGGCCGCCGATCCGCAATTCGCCCGGCGGCAGCTCGGGGACGGCCTCCAGATCGAAGGGCGCTCCCTGGTCGATGAACGTCAGCTCGGCCGAGTCGGGCAAGAGGTGCAGGTGCATTTCGATCTGGGAATCGGGACGATTCTGATGCGCATGGCGCACGATGTTCGTCACCGCTTCGCCGGTCACGATCACGAGCGCGTGGGTCATCGTCCGATCTAGGCGGTAGGCGTCACAAATGGCATCCACGAAGTTGCGCGCCACCGACAGCATGCGCAATTCGCTGGGGAAGGTCAGAGAAAATGTCCGCCCTTGCATCGGTGCGGCTCCGGTCGGAATTGATTGCAACATCCTTGTCAACCCCCACGTACCTCATCCAGACCAATCCATGGCCCGCGATGGTTCGCCAATGTTAACTACCCCTAGTTCAAGGTATCTACCGATGTGTCCAGACACAAGAGGAGATCGATACAGTGGCCTTCATCGGAATCCTAGCCCCCAGCCGTGAGAACGCCTCGCAGGGGCAATCTGTGCCGGAACTTCTTGTCAGGCAAAATATTACGATTAGGTACCCTGGCGGAAGAAATCCGAACATCAAGACCGTGAAATGGGACCTATACTTGAAAAAGGATCTTTTTGGCGTTTCCCCTTGAAGGTGGCAACCTCCCCATGCCTATAATAGATTGGCTCACCCAAACCCCGGAAGCCAATCGACTTGCATGAAGCTTACCAGTCAAATGCCTCAAAGGCTTGAGGCTTGGTTGTAGAGGCTTTGCGGTTCAACGATCCGGAACAGAATGTTGAACCGCCGCTGCCCTCGCGTGGGGAATTAACGAATGACGCCAATCCTCGTTGAAGATCCGGCCATCGGTCGCGCCCACGCGCTTACCGATTTCGTCGCCCAATCCGAAGAGGCATCGATGAAGAAGAATTTGGCCATCCCTGACGATCTCTACGACGTCGAACCCGCGGAGCACGGCGGCGACGAGGGATCGTCCTCCAGCCACGTCGGCGGCGCCGACGACGCCCTTGGCCTTTACCTCAAGCAGATGGGCGCCATTCCCCTGCTCAACCGCGAGAAAGAGCTTAACCTCGCGACTCGCCTCGAGAAGGCGCGTCTGCGCTATCGCCGCGCTGTCCTGTTCTGCTGGTGGTCCCAGCAGCGCCTCGTCGGCGTCTTCGAACGGATCAAGGACGGCACCATGCCGATCGATCCGCAAATCGACGTCGTCCACAGCCTGAAGCTCGATCGCGACACCATCACGAAGCGTCTCCCGCACAACCTGCGCACCCTGAACAAGCTACTCTCGACGGCCAGCAAGGATTTCTCCGTCTTCCAGCGCACCCGCACTCCCAAGGGACGTGCTCGCATCCAACGCCAACGGCTCCGCAGCATCCGCAAGGCCATCAAGCTGATGGAAGAACTGTCGCCCCGCACCGAGTTGCTCGACGCGATGGCGGACGAGTTCGGCCGCATGATGCACCAGGTGCGCGAGCTCGAACGCAAGGCCAACCAGACCGGTCGATCGGCGTCGGCCCGCGAACAGCAACGCCGGGCGGTCAAGGACCTACGCAACTTGACTCACGAAGTCCTCGCGACTTCCGACGAGATGCATCGGCTGCA
>DASRSQ010000215.1:0-2779 GCA_035656475.1 Gemmataceae bacterium
ATCGTCTCCGATCAACATTCAGCTCGTCGGCAAGAATCAGCACACGCTTTTCGGCCTCGCCGACAAGATTCTCGCCGAAGTCAAAGGCATCGACGGCATCGTGGACGCGCGCGTGCTGGAGAAGCCGGACGCGCCGGAGCTGATCATCGAGGTCGACAAATCAAAGGCCCAGGACCTCGGCCTCAGCCAGTCCGATGTGATGAAAAACGTCATCGCTGCCACCAACTCCAGCATCATGTACAACAAGCGCTCGTTCTGGATCGATCCCAAGAGCGGCAATCAGTACAATGTCGGCGTGCAATACCCCGACCGCAACTTCAAAACCACCGACGACATTCTGAACATACCGATCACGGGAGTGAAACAGAACAAGCAAGTGCCGATCCCGCTACGCAACGTCGCCACGATTCGGCCGTCGAAGCTCCCGACTGAAGTGCACCACGTCAACCTGCAACCCGCCATCGATCTCACCATGAACGTGGAAGGACGCGACCTCGGCCATGTCAGCGATGATGTCGCCCGCGTCCTCGACAAATTTGGCCCCAAGAACAAGGACGGCTCGTGGGCGCCGTATGATCCGCACTCCACGACCGGCGAAACGCTCGAAGGGTCCAAGATCGTATTGACCGGCGAATACACCCGCATGCAGGAAACGTTCCGCAACCTCGGCGTTGGCCTGATCTACGCGGCGCTTCTCATTTACTTCCTGATGGTCGCGCTGGACAAGTCGTTCATCGTGCCGCTCGCGGTCATGGTGATCGTGCCGTTGTGCTTGATCGGCATCCTGCCGATGCTGCTGATCACTGGCAGCGCGATCAACGTGCAATCGCTGCTCGGCTTCATCTTCATCGTCGGCATCAAGGTCGCCAACACGGTGCTGATGACCGACTACGCTCAGGAGCTACGCCGGCATGAAGGATTGACGCCGGTCGAGGCGATCCGCAAGGCCGCCGCGTTGCGGGTGCGACCGGTGACGATGACCGCACTGGCAGCGTTCTTCGCCATGATCCCGACAGCGCTCGCCATGGAGCACGGCAGCGAAGCCAACGCTCCGCTTGCTCGTGCCATTCTCGGCGGCCTGATCGCGGGTGAGCCGGCGACGCTGTTCGTCCTGCCGGCGGTCTACGCGATCTTCGTCCGCGACAAGAAATCGCCGGCGCTGCCTCACGCCGAGGCAACCGGACCGCACCCCGATGGCCATGGTCACAATCATGGCGTGGTCCCGCTCGACTGAGCGGCTGGAGGATGGTTGTGCGACCTGTAGCGATGATGCCAACGTAAATTAGTGCACCGAGCCGGGACCCTGTGATGGCTCGGTTCCGTGGACGTCGATGAGAGATACGGGCAGCGGATGGAGTCCCCGATGCTGCTCGCCGTCAGATCGAATGAAGCTGCTTCCCGCAACACGGACGAACCGCGAGGAATCCATGGCTTACCGACACATTCTTTCCGCAGGTTTTCTGCTCGCTACCCTGGCCATCATTTCCATCGGGACCGCCCAGGAGCCCAAGAAGGACGACCTGAAGAACAAGTTCAAGATCGAGGACACGAAGTTTCCGCCCGTCCCGACGTTTCTCGACGAGAACACGCGTCTGATTGATCTGTCCAGCGCGTTGCAACTCGCCGGTGTGCAGAACCCGCAGATCCTGCTGGCCCGGCAGCGCGTGACGGAGGCCGTTGCCTTGCGTCAGCTTGCCGCCGCTCAGTTTCTGCCGTCCATCAACGTCGGCTCCAATGTCGACGTCCACAACGGCGTGTTGCAACAGGCGAACGGCAACATTCTGCCGGTGAACCGCGATGCCATGTACGTGGGCCTGGGCGCGAACGCGGTCGCGGCCGGCACCCCTTCGATCCCTGGCCTGTTCTGGAGCGGCAATGTCTCGACGACCATCTACAACAACCTCATCAGCAAGCAAGTCGTCCGCCAGCGCGAGTTCACCAGCGTCGCCGTCCGCAACGATATGCTGTTGCGAGTCGCCCAGGCATACCTGGAACTGCTCCGTTCGGAAGGACATCGTGCCATCGCCGAAAAGAATCGCGACCAGGCGATGGAGATCGCGCGGCTGACCGCGAATTTCGCCAAGCTGGGCCAAGGACGCCAGGCGGATGCCGACCGTGCCGCCACTGAACTCGAACAGCGCAACACCGACCTGATGCAGGCGGAGGCGGATATGCTGACGTCGTCAGCCCGTCTGGCGCAGCTCCTCAGCCTCGATCCCTCGGTGCGCCTGAAACCCGCCGACTACTGGGTGGTGCCTCAGTCCATTGTTCCCGATCCCATCCCGACCCCCGAGCTGATCGCCATCGCGATGGTGCAGCGTCCCGAGCTTGGCGCGCAGCAGGCAGCCATCCGGGCGGCATTCCTGGATCTGCGCAGCGCCAAGGTCCTGCCGTTCTCTCCCAACGTCATCCTCGGCTACAGTGCGGGTGGGTTTGGCGGCGGCAGCAATCTGCTGGCCTCCGGCTTCGCACAGCCCAGTGGCGCTATTTTGACCCAGCCGCGTTTCACCCCCCTCGGGCAGCGCCAGGACATCGACGCGATTATGTACTGGACGGTGCGCAACCTCGGCCTGGGTAACGTCGCTCAGATCCGCATCGCCCAGAGCAATCTGGCCCAAAAGGAACTGCGCAACATCGAAATCTTGAACCAGGTCCGCTCGGAAGTGGTGCTCGCCTACGCCCGCACGCATGTTCGTTACGCCCAGATTGAGACGAATGAACGCGCCATCAAGGCCAGCCAGAAGGCGTTCGAGCAGGATTCGATTCGCACGAAGAATCG
>DASRSQ010000216.1:0-3423 GCA_035656475.1 Gemmataceae bacterium
TGACGCCGTCCAGGTCCGCTGTGCCGATCAGGCGTGTCAAACGCTGCATGGCGAGGCTGAAGCACTGGACGCGGAATGGTTGCAGGTCGATGCACATGGCGATTTCCGTTGTGCGGTGGAGCATCCTTGCTCCTTGGTGTCTCAGTCGTTGCTGCTGGCGCCTGCGGCGGCCCGCATGATGGCGACGGCGATTTCGAGGCCGACGCGGAACAGGTCGCCCGCAGCGATCCACCCGAAGGGGCCGGAATCGAGCAGCACGAACGTGCCGACGGCGGTGGCGGCCAGGACGCCGACGCAGGCGATCATCGCCATTGTGAGCACGTAGACCGCCGGCGCGGCGATGCTGAGCGAGGCGAGGCCGGTGAAGGCGCTGCCGGCGATCAACCAAAAGAACTTGCGGTCATTCATAGCTTGCTCCTCTCCCAGAGAAAAAGGGGCTTCCGTGCCCTGGACTCACCCGACGCTACTACCACTCGGTGTAACCATCCTTCAGCAGCTTCCGGTATTGCTCTCGGGCCTGCTCCACGGTCATCGTGCAACGCTTGATCAGCCAATTGAAGGCGCCGTGGCCAGGCTTGGTGATGACCTTCACCGAGGTCTCGGTGACGTCGAAGGTCACGCTCGTGCTCTCGTTGATGAGCGTGAACTGGCCCGTGCGCTTTGGCTTGCCATGTTCCACGGTCTGCGGGGCGGGGAGCCAGAGGCGTCGCTGGCCGCCACGGATGCCTGCTTGCGGACGCGGAGCAATCGCTTGGCGGATCGCATCATCGGCATTGAAGCGGGCGGCGATGGCGGCGCGGTCGGCGGCCAGGATCGCAGGTTCGAACTCTTGGGATGTTGTAATTGCCATACCATTTGTCCTTTGGGTCGAAGCCGCCTATAATACGGTAACTGCTGTTACTGAAATAATACGGTAGTTGCGTTGCGAAGACAATAGCAGTTACCGTATTTTTTGAGGAATCATGGAATGGCATTCGGATCTCGCTTGAAGGAGCTGCGCGAGCAAGCTGGCCTGACCCAAGGTGAATTGGCTGCTAAAGCTGAAATGTCACAGGCCGGCATTTCTGATCTGGAGCAGAGTCGTGGTGGGCGCAAGCCGAAATGGCAGACCGTTCAGAAGTTGGCTGTGGCTCTTGGCGTCAGCATCGAAGTGTTCAGCGAGCCGGCAAAATCGGAAGAGAAGACTCCGCGTGGACGCCCGAGGAAATCCACATCAAGTGACGAAACAGCACGAACTCCAGCCAAGAGCAAGCGAAGGAAGGGAATTTAGGGCTGCACGGAAAAGCTGCGGCAGCGATTAGCCTGGCAGCAACTGACATCGCGGACGGTTTCTGCCTTCGGTAGATTGAAGGTGACGTTCGAACTAGTTTTTCTCTGTCAACGCGGTATACCGACTGCGACAAACGATTGCATTGGTAATCCTGGAAACCTACGTAGGACATTCCGGAGCATTGGATGAACCTAGGCAAACCGCCTATTGTCCAGGCATGGATCGAATTTCGATTTGAGCATTCCGCTGAACGGAGCGAGTGGGAGGCTTCTGCGAATAAGTTCTTTGACATGTTTCAGGACGCATATCAGGAGCGTGAAGTCCTAGCTCAGCACCAGATGCAAATCGAGAAGGTGGAGAAGAATCAGCGACCGCGGGTGGTAGATGAGCGTGTCCAACTTGTCGGAATTCGATCGTTCACGCCGAGCAAGAGCCGATGTCTTCAGCTTCTCCGGGATACGTTAACCTGTAACTTTACCCGCAGTGAATCGACGAATTACGAGGGTTTTGATGCACTTAAGGCGGAGGCGATGGCGAAATTTCGCGCCTACGTTGAGTTTTTCCGGCCTACACGTTTGCTGCAGGCGGCGATCCATTACGTTGATCTTGTACGCATTCCGTTTGATAAAGGTAACGTTGAGTTGGGGGACTATTTCACATTCACGCAAGATCTGCCACAGGCAACCTTCGGCACTACGATGGGATTCAATGTGCAGTACACCGCACGGCCCCCGCAGTCAAAGGACCTTCTTGAAGTGCGCCTATATAATGAACAGGCGGATCCCGAGGGCCCTACAGCACAATTTCGCATGGATTGGCGTTTCATAGCGTACGAAGGCTTGAGCTTTGCGGACAGTGAGGTGGGTGGTCGCTTATCCATGGGCCATGACACGCTACTTTCCTGCTTTAGAAATAGCTTTACCGAAAAAGGCTGGGCATTGTTCGAAGAAAGATCATAAGGAACTGGCTTGATCAACCATCACCTGCCAACTGAACTTGTTCGACCGGCTGATCCGCTGCTGGCGGGGTCTCTTAATGCAGCTGCGTGCGCTGGCGGACGCGCGGGCTTGCTCGACGTGTTACGTCGCGAAATCAGAGAATTGCGATTTGGCCATAGCGCATACCGACTGAGAATGCCATTGGTTTTGCATTTCTACCCGCGCATAGATGGTCCGAATGGCAAGCTAATGACATCGCCAGCCCTGCATTCACTTGTTGGACACGGCGCTACCTTCGATGCTGCTTGGCAGGATTGGCTTGAACAATTTCATGTGCGCATTCAGTCTCTTATGGCGATGCGGCCGTGGGAGATGCAGTCGCCCGATCTCGAGTCCTGGGAGAAGATTGAGCAAATGATCGATGTCGCAGCGTACCGAAGGGAGACGCCTCGTCGGGTACGTCAAATCGGTGTCATATCGCAAGCTCGGCGCAGCGCGACGCGTGGTCATTCGCCGCAATTCGGGCCGTTTCGTCGAACCTGCGCATTGCCAAATCAGGTTGAATGGGAATCTGGACGCACAGAGGAGATTGACCTCTCCTCGGCAGTGCCAGATTTTGCCGCATTGAGAGTTGGGCAGCGCTTTGAGGCTGTCGTGATGCGGGATCCAACTACGGATCGACTACTGGGAATTGTGGATGTGATTACGCTGCCAGCATTGCCCGACGCTGCCAGTGCGAAGACTCTTCTCGAATCAGTTCCAACTTCGAAAGCGTTAGAACCAATCAATTGGGAACGCTACGATTAGGAGATCGTCCTTGGAGTTGTGCTTCGCCGATGTTGGGCAGGGAAGCAGCACCATTGTCTTGCTTGGCGCCAGGCGTGCATTGGTCGTAGACGCAGGTGGGAAGCAGGCGCTGACAGTCATTCGGCTCCTTCAGCATTTTCAGATCGAGTCCATAGAACGTCTCATTATCACGCACAATCACGAAGACCATTCACGTGGTGCAGCCGAAGTCCTGACCGCGTTTTCAAAGCGGATTGGGCAAGTCTGGTGCGTGTTTGACGATGTGCTACTTAATTCGTTTTTCTGGAGACGCCTGACGGAAGAAGTTAACCTGCAGAGGCTTCGTCGCGAACAAATCATGCGACTCGAACGAGACGAAAGACCTCGCTCAGTATTCAATGACGGCGACGCGTTTCTGGATGTTATTGC
>DASRSQ010000217.1:0-13634 GCA_035656475.1 Gemmataceae bacterium
TGAAAGGCAGGATCGGTGGCGTTACCTTCGCCGATGGTGCCGAAGCGTTGGATGCGGTAGCCGGTAGAGGGATCGACGAGGTAGTTGTCGGAATCGACGCCGAAGCTGCCGGCGCGGGTGTAGAAATCCTGGGTGCCGTCGCTGGCAACGAAGTAGCCGTTGCCTTCGAGCGCGAAGTCGAGATCGCGTCCAGTGGATTCGAGGCTTCCCTGAGAGAGGTCGGTGCTGATGGTGGAGACCTTGGCGCCCAGACCGATCTGCACCGGATTCGTGCCGCCGACGGAGCTGGAGCTGCCCGCGGTGGCCTGGCTGATCGTCTGGTAAACGAGATCGGAGAATTCCACACGTTGCGATTCGAAGCCGGTCGTGTTCGAGTTCGCCAGGTTATTGCCGACGACGTCGAGCATTTCCTGGTTGATGCGCAACCCGGTCACGCCGGTAAATAGCGAATTCGACATGGATGCAAATCTCCGCGAGTGTCAATCGAGAAAGCAGGTAGCCGGCAGCCGGTAGCAGGTAGCAGGCAGCCAATCAATAAGCAGGTAGCAGGCAGCCGCTAGCCATGCAACCTAGAGCCCATTTCAGTCTGGCTACCGGCTACCGGCTCTCTAAGACGATGGACCGGCCTCGATGGTCTTCACCTGGCTCAGGTCCACCTGGGCGCCGTTGACCATCAACTGCGCTTTGCCGTTCAACATTGCCACCGAACTGACGACTCCCTGCGACGAGCCGCCAACGTTATTGGTGTACGTGACCTTCATGCCAATCAGGTTCGCGCCCTGGCTGATGCTTTGCATCGCGACCAGGCTGCTGATGCTCTGGTTGAGCTGGTTGATGCCGTCGACCTGCTGGAGCTGCGCGATCTGCGTCGTGAAATCGTTGGCGTTCTGCGGATCCAGCGGGTTCTGGTTCTGCATCTGCGCCGTCAACAGCTTCATGAAGTCGATGGTGTTCTTGCTCTGGCTCGGCGCGGACGATGTCGACGCGGCCACCGAGTTCGCGTTCAGGGAGGCTGCGGTCAAAGGCGAAAGGCTGCTCATTGTCGTTCTCGCTGGGGTTCCTACGCAAACACATCGACCATGGCGCTCGCGTCCGTGACCGGGGCGTAGCCCTTTTGGGCGATGCGGCCGGCGGCGCGCTGCACCTGTCCCGCCTCCCCGGTGCCGTCGGATTCTTGCGCCTGCTGCCATTTCGAGGAATCGTTGTCACGCCGAACATCGAAGTTGCCGAGCGAAAATCCCATTTCCGCGAAACGCACGCGCATCGGCTCCATCTGCTGCGTCAACGTGCTGCGGGCGCCGTCATTCTGCACGACGAAGCGCACACTCAGGTGGCCATCGTTGAGCGCGAGATGAAGCTGCACTTGTCCGAGTTCCGGCGGATGCAGGTTCATTTGCACCTCGACGTGCCCCATCGCGCGGAGTTGATCGAGATGACTCGCGACCTGATCGTGCACCTGCTCGACCAGCGGCGCGCTAGGCCGGGCCTCGTCGACGCGCGGATGCGTTTCGCCGGCGGCGCGATCTGCCTGATGCGCCGGTGCGGCCAGCGCGACGGCGTCATCGTCCACGTTCGTGGCGGTCGCATCTTCGGCCTTCTCGTGCGGTGCGACTTGCGCGCTGATGGCAGGGGATGTCGTCGTGAGGACTGGGTTCGACGTCAACTCGGCGGTCAGCAGCGTTTTCGGGGCACTCACCGACGGGGCGTCATCAGTGACGCGCGGTGCATTGACTGCTCGTTTAACGTCGTTCGTCGGCTGCGGAAGGTGATTGTCGACGGTGCGCGGTTGATCCGGCGTTCGAACGACAGGATCAGCCGTCGGCGCGGCAGCGATCTCCGGGCCGGGCTTCGAAACAGTGGCGGCTTGCGATTGGCTCGGCACCGCCGGCGCCTGCCCTGCGGTATCGGTCGGTGTTGTTTGCACCGGCGTCGTCGGTGTCACCGGCGCCTGAACGCCCGCGAGGATCTGCGGTGCGATGGGATTCGTGTCAGCGCTGATCGCGGGACCTTGACCCGGCGCGACGGCAATCGGCGCGACTGCCTTGGCCTGGTTCGTCTCGGTGGTGATGATCGGATTGGGTGGAGTGATGAGCATGCCCGGCGCCGCGATTGGCGGCATCACCGCGCACGCATCGACGATCGAGTTCTTGTCTTTTTTCCCGGCGGGAGCCGCCGGCGTGTCAGGCGTCTGGCAGGCGGCCAGCATTTGAAACATCAGCGTCAGGAAGTCCACATCTCCTGTCGGGGCGGCGCCCGGCAATCCCGCAATCGGCAAACCGGGCGCGATGCCGTTGCTCGACGTGGGCACGATCGGCAACGCCGTGAACGCGGCAGGGGCGGCAATCATTTTCGCTCTCAGAGGCCTATCAATGAAGTGCGTCCGATCAGTGCAACCGGCGTGCCGAAGTGCGGCAGCGCGGAATGCAGGTTTTTGCGTGATGGCGCCCAATGGGATCGGAAAGATTTTCGGAGGAATCGCGAAGGAATTGTCGGTCAGGAAGCGGCACCTTCGACAAAAGTGTGATCCACGCGCGCGAGCACCTGGCACGGAACCGCTCGGCCGCGAATGCTGCCGGGCGTGAAGCGGAGCTGATGCAGCAGCGGCAGATACGTATCCCATTCTCCGCCGGAGTAAACGCCGCTGCCGTTGGCGCGAGCGCTGGCGACCGCGCCTTTTTCGTCGATCATCAGGAAATAGGCAATGCCATCGTTGAAGGTGTGCCAGTCCTCGTAATCCGACTCCAGTTTGCGTGCGCGATTGCGTTCGAAGACTTCTTGCAGAAAGGTCGGCATCTTGAACTGGCCTTGGATCTCGTCACGATTGAGGACGCGCGGATATTCATCGACCGGCATATGTTCCCAGGCGGCGTAGAGTTTTTCGTGCGCCTCGATGGTCAAGACGACCGCAGGGACGGGGTGATCAAGTCGCGGATACTCTTTCGTCTTGCTCGCCCGTCCGTTCTTGAATGTGGTAACCGAACGCACCCGGCCATTTTCCCAGTACCAGGTGGACTTCCCTTCGCGGACGCCGTTGCGGTATTCGGTCTCACGTTCGATTCGGCCATCGGAGTAGGTCGTGGTCATGCCGTGAGGCACGCCATCCTGAACCTCGACGGAATCGCGCTCGTCGCGATAGTTGGGAAAATAGAGGTCGTACTCCCAGTCGATGCGTCGTCCGTCGTTGTGGAGCACGCCGGCGCCGTCTCTGACCGTTTGCGTGCGATCCGCGTCCCAGGCATTGCGGACGTGGAGCTTCTCGCCGGCGAGGTATTCCGCCTGCAGCTGCGGCGAGCCATCCTCGAAGAATTTGAGCCACGGGCCGCGCCGATTTCCTTGTGCGAGATGGAGTTCCTCTGCGAGCTGGCCGTTCTCGTGATACATGCGCACCGGTTCGGTGGTGTAGCCGTCCGAGTTGCGGACATAGCGCTTGAGCAGCTTGCCGCTGGGATAGTACCACTCGGTAATCGTCAGCTTTCCCTTCTTCGATTGCTTGCGCTTGACCTGGCCCGTCGGCCAGAAATCGCCAGAGATCTTGCCGGCCTTGTAGAACACGCCCTTCATGACGCTGCCGTCGTCGAAGAACACGCGATACGCGCCGCTCGGCTTTCCCTTTTTGACTTCGAGCGACTCGTGAACAACGCCGTTGGGATGGAGGATCTCGACGGTGCCGGTGAAGTGCGGATCAATGCGACTGCCAAGCTCGTCGGTGGCGAGCTTGTTGATGTTGGCGCGGATCCAGGTTACGAGGGTACGGGTGCAGCGCAGGGCGAGGTTCGCCATGGCCCTGTCGAGCTTGTCGAATTCCTTGATGCTGCCGAACAGGCCGTTCCAGGGATTTTCGACGGCAAATTCGGCCCGATGCTTGCGATAGATTTTAAGGGCATCGCGGAGGGTTTGCGCGGGCTTGGCCAGGTCAAGCGAACTGAGAAGCTTTGCGAGCGGTGCAACGCCGAGGTCACCGCGGTGGTTGTAGAAGAATTGCGTAAAACCGCCGTTGGGCACATCCACAGCCATGCGTGCCCAGGCATACACAGCGACGTGTCTGTCACTCAGTTCGACGTCGGAATACTGCTGCACCAGCTTCTCGATCGCGTGTGCCAACACGCCGATGAACTCGTCCTCGGTGAGGCGATAGAAATCGATGCGGCTGAGCGCTGGCAGCATTTTCATGGAGTCTTTGTATCACCGAGGCAGTCACAGGAAATGCAGCGTCAGCAGCGCATGTTGTGGTCCCACCCAGAATTGCTGATGGAATGCGGAATCAGCAACCTGACTGGGGCCGACTCTCGCCCGCCGCGAAAAGGAAATAAATCCGAAAGCAGCACTCCAGGGAATTTCTCGTAAGAATCTTTGCCCGGGCGTTGTACAAATGGCAGAGACGCATCGGCGTTTGTTTCGAGGTCGATATGCCGAAAATCAATACTTGCCCGAAACCCGATCAGTATCAGCAGTTGATGAGCGGCAGCTTGCCCGACGGCGACAAGGAATCGTTGCTGGCGCACTTGGAAGGTTGCGACGCCTGCGCCCAGCAAATCCATTCTTTGCCCGAACCGGACACGCTGGTCGGGTTGCTGCGGCAAAGCGATACGCTCAGCGAGGAAGCGTCGCGCAAGGCGATCGCCGGGCTGGTCGATCGGCTCAGCAAGCTTCGGCCCCAAGCGGGCGCGGCGGCGACCAACGTGCCGAGGTCCGGCGGCACCGTCGATGCCACCATCGATCGGCCGGCCGACGCGACCCCGCACGCGAAGTATGATTTTCTTGCGCCGCCGCGGGCGCCCGATGAGATCGGCCGGCTTGGACCGTATCGCGTCCTCGAGGTGCTGGGCTCGGGCGGCATGGGCGTGGTTTTCCGGGCCGAGGACCCGCAGCTCGCCCGGCTCGTCGCGCTCAAGGCGATGTTGCCTGGCTTCCTCGCCAGCGAGAACGCTCGCCAGCGTTTCCTGCGCGAGGCCCGCGCCGCCGCCAAGATCAAGCACGACAACATCGTGTCCATCTACCAGGTCGGCGAGGATCGCGGCGTCCAATTTCTCGCGATGGAATTCCTCGAAGGCGAACCGCTCGACAAACGCCTGGACCGCCAGGGCAAGCTCCCGACCGCCGACGTGCTGCGCATCGGCAAGCAGATCGCTCTCGCGCTGGCGGCGGCCCACAAGCGCGACATGATCCATCGCGACATCAAGCCCGCCAACATCTGGCTCGAAGCCGACACCGACCGCGTCAAGATTCTCGATTTCGGCCTCGCCCGGGGCACTCGCGAAAGCGGCCAGCTCACTCAGCAAGGCGCCATCGTCGGCACCCCCGCGTATATGGCCCCGGAACAGGGCAAGGGCAAAGAGGTCGATCACCGCTGCGACCTGTTCAGCCTTGGTTGCGTGTTGTATCGCATGACGACCGGGCAAGCGCCGTTTCGTGGCACCGACGTCGTCAGTACGCTGGTCGCCGTCGCCACGGAGACGCCGAAGGCGCCGCGGGCCATCGAGCCGAGCGTGCCGCGGGCGTTGTCGGACTTGATCGTGCAGTTGCTGGCGAAGGATCCGGCCCAGCGGCCGGAGTCCGCGCAAGCCGTGGCGGAGAAGCTTGACGCGATTGGGCAGGAGCAGCGACCGGCGCCGGCGAAGCTGCGTCGCTGGTGGCCAGTGGTTGCGGGCGCGGCGGCGTGCCTGGCGATCCTCGTTGCTGGCATCGTGTATTACATGCAGACGCCGGATGGCGTCGTGCGCATCGAGATCAACGATCCAAAGATCGAGTTGAAGATCAAGGGACATGAGGCGATCATCACCGACGCCGACAAACAGCCGATCACGTTGAAACCGGGCCCGCACGGTCTGACCATCACTCGCGGCGAGTTCGCCTTCAACACCGACACGTTCAAGATGCCTGGCAAAGGAGGCAAGACTTCTCTGGAGATCAAGTGGATTCCCGGGCAAAAGATCCTCGTCCTTCAGGACGGCAAAACAATCGCCGACAAAGAGGTTCCGAAATCGGCGCCGGAAATCGTCAAGCCCGCACCTGTCGCCCATGATCGCCGCATCCAGTTCCGCACCGGCGGCGACTGGCGCATTGAGGGCAAGGAACTCGTCGGAACTCCCAATATCAATGGTTCTGGCGGCCGCATCTTCTTCGGCGACGAAACCTGGACCGACTACGATTTCGAAGTCGAGTGCCAGTCCATCAACACCAAGAAAAACGGACACGGCATCTGCCTCGCTTTTCGCGTGAAGGACACCGGCAACTACCTCGATATCGACATCGGCGGCTGGGGCGCCACCGTCACCGAAGCGATCTATTTCAAGAACGGCAAGTGGGGCCGCAGTCCCGGCTGTTTCCTCAAGATCCCGCACGAACACGGCCGCTGGTACAAGGTCAAGATCGAAGCGCGCGGCAAGAACATCCGCTGCACCGTCGACGGCAAGGAGATCCTCGCCTACCGCGACGATACCCTGCTCAGCGGCATGATCGGCGTGGGCACGGGCAACTCGCCATGCCGCTGGCGCAACCTGAAAGTGACTGCGCCGGACGGCAAGATTCTGTGGGAGGGCTTTCCGGATCTTCCGTCCGCCGAAAAATCTCAGCCCGAGGAATGGGTCAAGCTTTTCAACGGCAAGGATTTGACCGGCTGGAAGCTGCATCCCAAGCAGCCAGATCCCGTCTGGAAGGTGGATGGCGACGGCAATCTCGTCGGCGCCGGTTCGATCAGCCATCTGTTCAGCGAACGCGGCGACTACGCGGACTTTCATCTGCGCGCGGTGTGCAAGATCAGCAAAGGGGGAGACAGCGGCATCTTCTTCCGCTCGGAATTCGGCGTGAGCCAACCGCGCTGGAACACCTGGTTCGAGCCAAAGGGCTACGAGGCCGGCATCAATCACGGTCATTTCGCGTTTGCAACGGGAACTCTCTTCGGCCCCGACCCAAAAAAAGTCGACCTCCAAAGTGCAAAGGCCGATCGGATCAAGCCGGATCAATGGTTCACCATGGAAATCATCGCCCGCGGCAATCACATCCAGGTGCGCGTGGCGGACCAGACGGTCACGGATTACGTCGATGCAGCCCGGTTCTATTCCTCTGGACACATCGCGCTCCAGGTGGGGCCCGACAAGCCCACGGTCCACTTCAAGAGCATCGAAGTTCGCCGACTCTCGGGTTACAACAATTCCCTCGGCATGGAGTTCGCCCGCGTTCCCGCGGGCAAAGCCTGGCTAGGCGGCGGCGCCGGCAAGCCGGGCGACAAGGAGGTCGAGTTCAAGGACGACTTCTATCTCGGCGTCCACGAGGTCACGCAGGACGAATGGGAGAAGGTGGTCGGCATCAATCCGAGCCACTATGCCCGCACCGGCGCGGGCGCGGAAAAGGTCAAGGACGTGAGCAACGCTGACCTCAAGCGCTTTCCGGTCGAGAACATCTCCTGGGACGAGGTCCAGACATTCCTGAAGAAGCTGAACGAGCGCGACAAGACGCCGGGCTGGACCTATCGTTTGCCGACCACTTCCGAGTGGGAATACGCGTGCCGCGGCGGTCCAATGACGGATCGGCTCCAGAGTGGATTTGATGCGTACTTCGACAAGCCGACCAACAACCTGCTGGCCAGTCAGGCTAACTTCAAGAACAAGGACGCGCCATTGCGGCCCATGAAGGTCGGCTCGTTTCCGCCAAACCCGCTCGGCCTCCATGACATGATCGGTAACGTCTGGGAGTGGGCTGCCGACGAGGTGGTCGACCCGGGCCGCCCGCCTGGGCATCGCCTGGTTGGCGGCTTCTTCGGCGACACACAGGAGTTTTGCCGCGCCGGCGGTTTCGGCTGGGGCGGGGCCGGGCACCGCGCTCACGCCATCGGTTTTCGGGTCGCGCGCGTGCGCGTCGACTAGTGTCCCGTCAAGGCTTAGCTGAGGGATCGCAAGAGGGACTTTTGATTCTGTCAATGTCGTTGCATCACAAATGTTCCGCGCGGAACATGGACATCTGGTTATGCATCAAGTCAGCTTCCTTCTACTCGGCAAACCGTAGGCCAGGTAAAGGCCATCATTATTGGGCAATCGAGATGCCCACGGACTCGTGGGCATGTACTCGCCGGGTGAGATTCGGCGGAATCTTCTTGCGTCGCCTCATGCCATCTGCCATCATGAAGCCATCCAACCTGCCCGGGAAATCGACTCCGAATGGCTTGGCCGCGATGCCGTCCGCCTTCCTAAAATAGCTGTTACTTCCGCGGAGACAACACGCATGAAATGGTTGCAACTGTTGACGTTGCTCGGCCTCCCGTTTCTCACTCCCCTGTGGGCTGTTGCCCAGGAAAAGAAGAAAGACGCGCCGCTCCCCAATACCGTCAGCTATTTCAAGGACGTTCGACCCATCCTGCAGCAGCATTGCCAGGGCTGTCATCAGCCGGCAATGCCCAAGGGGGGCTACGTCATGACCGATCACGGCGACCTGTTCAAGAAGACCGAGAACGACCACCTCGGCATCGTCGCCGGCCAACCCGCCAAGAGCGAACTCTATCTGCAGATCATTTCGCAGAACGGCAAGAAGCCGGAGATGCCGCGCGGCAAGGACCCGTTGTCGCCACGCGACGTGGCTCTCGTTGGCAAGTGGATCGAGCAAGGCGCGAAAGACGACACGCCCGCTTCGGCGAAGATGAAAGCCGTCGATGCCGACCATCCGCCGATCTATGTGCAGCCGCCAGTGATCGATGGGCTCGCGTTCAGTAAGAATGGTGATTTGCTCGCGGTCACCGGCTATCACGAGGTGCTCTTGCACAAGGGGGACGGCACCGGCCTCGTCGCACGCCTGATCGGCGTCTCCGAACGCGTCCAGTCGCTCGCGTTCTCGCCCGATGGCAAATGGCTCGCCGTCACCGGCGGCAACCCGGGCCGCTTCGGCGAAATCCAGATCTGGAACGTCGAGAAACGCAAGCTTAAGCTGTCGATCCCAGTCACGTTCGACACCATCTACGGCGCGAGCTGGTCCCCCGATTCCAAGATGATCGCGTTCGGCTGTGCCGACAATTCGCTGCGCGCCATCGACGCCGAGACTGGCAAGCAGGTGCTGTTCCAGGGGGGCCACGGCGACTGGGTGCTCGACACCGTCTTCTCGGTGAAGGGCACGCACCTGGTGTCGGTGAGCCGCGATCGCTCGATGAAGCTGACCGAAATCGCGACCGAACGGCTCGAGGACAACATCACCAGCATCACCCCCGGCGCTCTCAAGGGCGGCCTGCAAGCGGTCGATCGGCATCCCGCGAAGGACGAGCTGCTGATCGGCGGCGCCGACGGGACGCCGAAGCTGTACCAGATGTTCCGCACGAAGGCCCGCGTCATCGGCGACGACTTCAACAACATCCGCAACTATCCCGCATTGCCGGGCCGCCTCTTCGCGGTCAAGTTCAGCCCCGACGGCAACCGCATCGTCGCCGGCTCATCCAGCGACGGCAAAGGCGAAGTCCGCGTCTACGAGACGAACACGGCAAAACCCGTATCCACCTTCAAAGGCATCAACGGCCCGATCTACGCCCTGGCCTACGCCCCGAAGGGGGACATCGTCGCCTCGGCCGGCTTCGAGGGCATCGTGCACCTGAACGATGCGACGACCGGCGCATTGATCCGCGACTTCGTGCCGGTGCCGATCGGGGGGAAGAAGTGAATCAATCGTCCAAGGCGTTTTGACGATGAGAGGACCCAATGATTTCTTCATGGGACAAATATCGATTCAATTGGCGATTGCTTTGGATCCTGATTGTTTGTTACGTGCCAGGCCTTTTGGCCATTGCCTACCTGTCGGACAAGGTATTTGGGTCTTTCACGATTAGCTATGTGGCGTTCGGGGTGTGGATTTTCTCGATTCTTGTACTATGGATCAGAGCGATTTTTTTCACTTGCCCCCGGTGTGGCCAAAGTTTTTTTAGTCGTGGTTGGACTTCCAACGGGTTTGCTCGTGAGTGTTTTCATTGCGGGCTGCCGAAATGGGCCGAGCCCGACCGAAGTACGATTCAAAAGTGAACTATTCTCTCGCTGATATATCGTTATGAGGTAAGTGATAATGAAACGTGCTGCTCTCCTCGCCATCGCCATATTCGCCGGCACCGCGTCCGCGCAGGACACGCTGCCGCCGGGCGCGAAGGTTGTTAAGCTCGAGGTCACGCCGGCCAAGGTCGAGCTGAAGACGCCGTTCGAGTATCGGCAACTGCTCGTCACCGGCGTCCTCGACAATGGCGATCGCGTCGATCTGACGCGGCTTGCCAAGGTCAATGGCCCAGCCGCGGTCAAGATCTCGGAGCGCGGTCTCGTGCGGCCCGCGGCCGATGGCAATGGCGACATCAAGCTCGACTTCAATGGCAAGACCGCGACCATTCCTGTCGTCGTCAGCGGGCAGAAGGCGGCGTATGAGGTCAGCTTCGTCCGCGACGTCATGCCGACGTTGTCGCGCATGGGCTGCAACGCCGGCACGTGCCATGGTTCCGCGCAAGGCAAGAACGGCTTCCAGCTCTCGCTGCGTGGCTACGATCCGGAGGTCGATCATCGCGCGCTCGTCGATGACATCGGCGGCCGGCGCTTCAACCGGGCTGCCCCCGAGCGCAGCTTGATGCTGCTCAAGGCGACGGGAGTTGTGCCGCACGTCGGCGGCGTGCTGACGCAACCGGGCGAGCCGAACTACGAACTTTTGCGTAAATGGATCGAGCAAGGGGTCAAGCTCGACAGCAAGACGAGCAAGCCGAGTGCGATCGAGGTCACGCCCGCCAGCGCCGTCATTCCGCTGCCGGGCATGAAGCAGCAGCTTACCGTCTGGGCGATCTATCCCGACGGCGCGAAGCGCGATGTCAGCGCCGAGGCGTTTCTCGATTCCAGCAATGTCGAGGTCGCCACCATCGACAAGCAAGGCGTGCTGACGGCGGTCCGTCGTGGCGAGGTGGCCGTGCTCGCGCGTTATGAAGGGAAATACGCCGCCGCCACCATCATCATCATGGGCGACCGTTCGGGCTTTGCGTGGAAGGAAACGCCGAGCTACAACTTCATCGATGATCTCGTTTACGCCAAGCTGAAGTCGGTGAAGGTGCTGCCGGCGGACGTTTGCTCTGACAGCGATTTCATTCGCCGGCTGTATCTCGACCTGACCGGCCTGCCGCCGGAACCCGATGTCGTCAAAAAGTTCCTCGACGACAAGACGCCGAGCAAGGAGAAACGCGAAAAGCTCGTCGACACGCTCGTCGGCAGCAACGATTTCGTCGATCACTGGACCAACAAGTGGTGCGACCTGCTCCAGGTCAATCGCAAGTTCCTGGGCACCGAAGGGGCCGAGGCGTTCCGCAAATACATCCGCAAGTCGATCGCGGAGAACGTGCCGTACGACAAGTTCTGCCACCAGCTCCTGACCGCGAAGGGCTCGAACGTCGATAACCCGGCCTCGGCTTATTTCAAGATTCTCCGCGATCCGGATTTGGCCATGGAGAATACCACGCATTTGTTCCTGGCCGTGCGTTTCAATTGCAACAAGTGCCATGACCATCCGTTCGAACGCTGGACGCAGAACCAATATTACGAACTGTCGGCGTACTTCACGCAGGTCACGCGCCGCGAGGATCCGAAGTTCAAGGGGCGAAAAACCGAGGGGACGGCAGTGCGCGGCCCGTTGCCGCTCGTCGAGATCATTGACGATGGCAAGGGACCGGAAATCAAGAACCTCCGCACCGGCCAGGATGCCGTCGCTCACTTTCCGTTCGACTACGCGGGCCATCCGAAGACTGCCGGCTCGCGGCGCGAGCAGCTCGCCGGCTGGATCACGTCAAAGGACAATCCGTACTTTGCCAAGAGCTACGTCAATCGCCTTTGGAGCTACCTGCTCGGCGTCGGCATCATCGAGCCCGTCGACGACATCCGCGCGGGCAATCCGCCGACCAATCCGCAATTGCTCGACAAGCTCACCGAAGACTTCGTCCGGAGCGGCTTCAACGTGCAGCACATCATCAAGATGATCTGCAAGTCGCGTACGTATCAGCATTCGATCGCGACCAACAAGTGGAACAAGGACGACGACGTCAACTATTCGCACTTCTACGCGCGCCGGTTGCCAGCCGAGGTGCTGTTCGACTCGATCCATCGCGTGACTGGTTCGCTGTCGCAGATACCGGGGCTACCGCCGGGCTCGCGCGCGGTGCAGACGGTCGATTCGACCGTGAAGGTGCCGGGCGATTTCCTGGCGGTTCTCGGTCGGCCGCCGCGCGAGAGCGCGTGCGAATGCGAGCGCTCCAACGCCATGCAGCTCGGGCCGGTCCTCAGCTTCATCACGGGACCGGTGGTCAACAATCCGCTGAAGGATCCGAATAACCGCATTGCCAAGATCGTGGCCGCCGAGAAGGACGACGCGAAGGTGGTCGAAGAGATCTTCCTCGCGATCCTCAATCGCCGGCCGACGGCGAAGGAAATCCAGCTAAGCATCGAGGCTCTGCGAGATAGCAATGACGATTTCGCCCGCCTCGTCGCGATAAGCAAGAAGCACACCGACGCGCTGGCGGCCTACGAGAAGACGCTGCCACAGGCGATTGCTCGCTTCGAAGAAGACGCGCTGCGCACGCCGGTGTGGGTGCCGTTGGTGCCAACCAAGATGTCCGCCAAGAGCAAGGCGATTCTCACGCTGCAGAAGGATAACTCGATCCTCGTCAGCGGTCCCAACACGCAGCCGGAATCGTACTCGCTCAGCTTTGACACCAAGATGCCCGGCATCACCGGCATTCGCCTGGAGGTGCTGCCCGACAAGTCGTTGCCCGCCAACGGCCCAGGCCGGGCCCAGAACGGCAACTTCGTCCTCAACGAGTTCAAGGTCGACTGGATCAAGACCGGCGACAAGGGGAAACCCAAGAACATCAAGCTGATCCGCCCGCAGGCGACGTTCTCCCAGGACCAGTTCCCGATCAACAATGCCGTCGACAATAACCCGGAGAGCGGCTGGGCGATCTCGCCGCAGTTCGGCAAGGCCAACACGGCCGCGTTCGAGTTGCAGGGCAAGATCGGCAACACCGAAGGGATCACGCTCAACGTGACCATGTTGCAAAAGTTCGGCACCAATCACACGATCGGCAAATTCCGCATCTCGGTGACGAACGTGAAGGCGCCGGTGCAACTGGCGGGCACGGTGCCGGAAAACATCGTCAAGGTGGTCGAGATCCCGAAAGACAAGCGCACGCCGCAACAACAGCAAGCGATCGCGAACTACGTCCGCTCGATCGATCAAGAGCTGGCCCGGCTGCAGCGTGTTGTGAATGAGAATCCCGTTCCGCCAAGTCCGCGCCTCCTCGGGGCGCAGGATCTGGCATGGGCGCTCATCAACAGCCCAGCGTTCCTGTTCAACCATTGATGCCATGCAACCGGGCCGCGTCGTTGCGATCGTGACGTTCTTGGTTTGCCTTGTATTGGCAATCTTCGCGCCGTCCACGTCAACCGTGGACGGCGTTGTCGTTTCCGATGGCGGCCCACAAGCCGGCGTTGCCGTCGGCTGGCAGGGCGATCTGGAACGTGTAGCCACGGACGCTCTCGGCCGTTTCCATCTGCTACAGTCGTCACGCTCGCGGCATCTGATCGCAACCAAACCAGGCTATCGCATCGCCTCGGGTAGCGCCCTTCCACTCATGCTACGTCTGCAACCACTCCCGA
>DASRSQ010000218.1:0-3176 GCA_035656475.1 Gemmataceae bacterium
CGGACGGAACCGACATCGTCCACCTGCTGGGCGCGACGCGCGGCCGGTTGTTCGTCGTCACGCGGAACGGCGTACAGGCGCTGGCGACCGCGAACGGCCAGGTCGCCTGGTCGCAGCCGAGCGACGGCCGCTTGCCCAGCCTGGGCCGCGGCGTGATCGCGGGAAGCTGGCTGTTCTGGCCGACGCAGTATACAGAGCTGCCCAACCGGGCCATCACGCTGAGCGCCGGGAACCTGCGGCGCGGCGACGAAACGAGCGTGCTGCCCGAGCCGGAGTATTTCGACGCCACGATGCTGAATCCCATTCCCGCGGGCAACTGGGCGGTCGGCCAGGGGTGCCTGGCGGTTGCGGGCCTGACGGAGTTGGTCGTCTTCGTGCCACCGGATCGCATGCCGAACCGATTCCCGATGGATCCGCGTCCGAACGCGAAGCTCGATGATATCTACCTTCGCGCTCGCATACAGGCCTATGCAGGCCGGTCTGACGCGGCGATCGAATCCTACAAGCAATTGCTCGTGGTGCAGGCGGCCTCGCCTGCACAACAGAATCTGTACAGCGGCGCATGGCGCCGCCTGGTCGATAGCCGAATCCAGATGTTGAGCCTGCCCAGGCCCGAACAGTCGGTCCCCGCCCCCGCCGAATTGCTGACGCGAGGCGAAAAATCGCTGCAAGCGAAGCATTTCGGCCAGGCCGCCGACGCATTTCGGCGGCTTCTGGCGCAGAAACCGACGTACGACCAGCGGGCGCGCGGCTTGCTCGGGCTGGCGAAGTCGTACGAGGCCCAGCGCGAATATCGCTCGGCCTGGCAGACGTGGACCACGCTCGACACGCAGTTCACCGGCAAGTACGGGATTCCATCGTCCAAGCAGGAGCCATATCGCAGCGCGCTGGCAATCGATGTGCCGGCTGGGTCAGGGTTGCCGTTGATGCAGGCGTGGTCGCACGTGGCCGGCCGCATCTGGCATGTGGACGGAGCGGATGCACGCACCGACGTCTTCTTCTGCATGCACGGCGGGCAGGTGGCGTGTCGCACGCTGACGGATGGGACGCAGCGCTGGCAACGGCCGCTCGGTTTCGAGCCAAGCTGGGTCGGCCGCTGGCACGACGTCGTCATCATCGCGGGCTCCGATGCCGTGCAGACGCTGCGCGTCGAAGACGGCGAGCCGATGTGGTCGTTTGCGGCACCATCGCGCCGGTTCCAGCCGTGGCGCGTGGTGGACGGCAAGCCGAGGCTTGAACATGCGAGCGCCGGCATCGTGCACGTCGAGCGCTGGGGCGATTCGCTGCTGTTGCTCGACGACGGGCGGCACTTCTATCGTCTCGATATTGCGACGGGCGATATCGCCTGGCACTACGCGGACGCGGCGGCGGAGATGTGTCCGATCGGCAAGGCGGCGTACGAGCCGAAGCTGACGCGCGTCGGGGATTCGCTGTTCGTGCAAGCGATCGACGGGCAACCTTGCTGGCTCGATGCGAAAAAGCCGACGCCGGTGGGGATGAAAGCCCGGCCCTGGGGGCAGCCGCCGCTCGTGATTGAAGGTCGCGTCATCATTGCAGGCGAGCGTGGCCGCATCATTGCATATGAGAGCAAGCCACCGCAGCGCATGGCGTGGACCTACGAGTCGCCGTTCGCGACATCGCTGTCGGGCGATCTGTGCCGGCTTGTTGGCAAGGGGCCGGTTCTGCTCGCGCTGGTGCCACGCAACGACGGCGTCGACTGGGTTCGCCTCGATCCTGCTACCGGGAAAACGCTGTGGAAGATCTCCGCTCAGTCGCTCGATGCGATCGACATCGAATCGATCTGCGTCGGCGATGACTCCGTCTATTATGTCGGCGGGCAGTTGCTGTACGCACGTTCCCTCAACGACGGCAAGCTGGAATGGACGCAAAGCTTGCCCGCAAACGTCGCCCGCTGGGGCATCGGTTACGCGAAGGATTATCTGACGGTTTCCCCGGCAGATGCGTCGCTCGATCGCGAGTTCTTCGTCGTCCTCGCTGATCCGGCGGATGGCCGCTGGCTGCAAAGGCTCGCTTGCCCAGGGGCACGCGGCAAGGGAGAAGTGATCGTGGGGCCAGGCCGTATCCTGGCGTCGGCGGGAAGCCGGGTTTACGGATTTCAACCGCTGGGCGAGGAATAACCCGTGACCGCCAACGAAGAATCCGGTAGCATGAAACAGGCTGTGTCGCCCAGGGTATCGTCCGGTAAGTCTGCATTCACAATCGACCCTGGCATTCGCCAACGAAGGGCATCCTACCAATCCGCGCAAGCGCTGGGCCGATGATTCAACAACGAGAGACCGCTCCATGAAACCCGATGTTGTCAGTGTTCGCTGCAGTTCGTGCAATACGCCGTTGCAAGTGCCCGTGGGAGGTAAACGGTTGTGCGCCTGTGGATCGTGGGTCGCCGCCACCGCTCCCCCCCGGCCGCCGATGCCCGTGAACGATGAGCCCGTCGTGGTGGTCGAGCCGGAACCGGCGACTCCGCCCATGGCGAAAGTCGCCAAGGCGACGAACGTGCCGTCCGCGACACCTGCTGCCACGAGCTGGCCGCGCATCGAAGGCGACCTCTCCGCGATCGAACGGCTCAACGATGGCTATCGCCGCATCAAGAAGGAACTGGCGAAGACCATCGTCGGCCAGTCTGATGTGCTCGAGCAGCTCCTGATCGCTGTCTTCGCCAAGGGACATTGTCTGCTGGTCGGCGTGCCCGGCCTCGCGAAGACGTTGATGATTCGGGCCCTGTCCGACGCGCTGAATCTCAGCTTTCGCCGCATCCAGTTCACGCCTGACTTGATGCCGTCCGACATCACGGGAACCGAAGTGTTACAGGAAGACCAGCAGACCGGGCAGCGCGTGTTCAAGTTCCTCACGGGCCCCATCTTCTCCAACGTCATTCTCGCCGACGAGATCAACCGTACGCCCCCCAAGACGCAGGCCGCCTTGCTCGAAGCGATGCAGGAAAAGCAGGTGACCATCGGCGGCAACGTGCACAAGCTGCCTGATCCGTTCTTCGTCCTCGCGACGCAGAACCCGATCGAGCAGGAAGGCACGTATCCGTTGCCCGAAGCTCAGCAAGACCGCTTCATGTTCAACGTGCTCGTCGACTATCCGACCGAGGACGAGGAGTACAAGATCGTCGAGATGACGACGGCAACGCACAGCGCGAAACTGGAGCG
>DASRSQ010000219.1:0-4972 GCA_035656475.1 Gemmataceae bacterium
AAAAAACGGTTCGCGACGTCGAACGTACTTTGCCGATCACGATTTCGCTTTGCGGTGACGTCATGACGGGCCGAGGAATCGACCAGGTGCTGCCCAATGCGAGCGATCCTCAACTGCACGAGCCTTATGTCCGAGATGCGAGACACTACCTCGAGATGGCAGAAGGGACGAATGGGCCGATTCCCAGACCGGTCGACGACTCTTACGTCTGGGGCTACGCACTGGAGCAGTGGAACCGCATTTCGCCCGATGTGCGCGTCGTGAACCTGGAGACGGCCGTCACGACGAGCGACGACTATTGGCGCGCAAAAGATGTCCACTATCGGATGCACCCCAAAAACGTCGGCTGCCTCAAAGCCGCGGCGATCGACTGCTGTTCGCTTGCCAACAACCACGTGCTCGACTGGGGCTACCGCGGCCTCGCAGAGACGTTGGAGACATTGCAACGGGCAGGGCTGGTGACGGCAGGCGCCGGCATGAACCGCACGGAAGCCGAGGTCCCCGCGGTATTCGATGTGAGCGGTAAGGGGCGAGTCGTTGTCTTTTCGTTCGGCTCTCAAACCAGCGGTATTCCCGCCGATTGGTCGGCCAGCGACGAACGAGCCGGCGTCAACCTCCTCGATGACCTCTCGCAGAGCGATATCGAACGAATTCAGCGAGGTGTGGCGCGGGTCAAGCGCGAAAACGATGTCGCGATTGCGTCGATCCATTGGGGAGCCAATTGGGTCTACGAGGTTCCCGAGGCCCAAATTGGCTTTGCGCATCGATTGATCGACAGCGCCGGCATCGACCTCGTCTACGGGCATTCGTCCCACCATGTCCAGGGCATCGAGGTCTACCGCGATCGGCTGATCATCTATGGCTGCGGCGACTTCCTGGACGATTACGAGGGGATCAGCGGATTCGAAGAGTTTCGTCAGGATTTGGGCGCAATCTATTTCGCGGATGTCGAACCGCGCTCGGGACGACTCATTCGTCTTCGGATCACGCCCACCCAAGTCCGACGCATGCGCATTATGCGCCCGCAATTGGAAGACATGCTCTGGTTGAGAGACGCCTTCAACCGACGAAGCGAGGGATTCGGCGTTTGGCTGGAGTCAGCCGACGATCAGATGCTTGTTCTCCAAGCGGCTGCAATTATCTAATCCTCGGAGTAATTGCCAACATCGCAGGGCTGCGTCAGTCTGGAGCCATCAGCGACGCACGATGCCGCTCGCATTGCTCAAGAGCACTGCGACGTCGCTCGCAAGGTGCAGCATCAATCCGAGTATGGCAAGTCTGTGCATCGCGGTTTACGTCCAGGCGGAAGAGGGGCTCAGTGGCTCCGCCGCTTGGTGCAAGAGGCATGCCAGCCGTCATCGACACGACGAAGTAAATTTGCCGGTCGAAAGCAAAAGGCGGACCATAGCTCGAAGTTGACGTTGCTTCGCATGCCGCGTTGCGCGCGTTTGGGCGCGCTGCGCGCCACTGACGCGCACCCCGACTACCGTGGTCGATTCGTCTACGGCAGGTCGGGGTAGCTTGCTCCTCGGCTCAGCGGAATTTCGCTCGCTGCGGGCTAATCCGTGCGGGCCGCGCGGCCCATGGGATCTCGGCACGGAATCTGCCTTAACAGCGGCATCTGCACGGTGCTGGGCTTTCGAGCGGAGCGCCAGCCGAAACGGACTTCCATAGATCACAGCATTCTGACCCGCAAACAACTCTGAAACTAGGGAACCACGACGATGAGTCACAAGCACCTGCTTTTTCGGGCGGAAGCTCGCGAAAAAGTCCTCCGCGGCGCAACAGCGCTGACCGATGCGGTACGAGTTACGCTCGGCCCAAAGTCAAAATGCGTCTTGATTGACAAGAAGTGGGGACGGCCGATCGTCTGTAACGACGGGGTCACCATCGCCAAGGAAGTAGAACTTAAAGACCCGGATGAGAACCTCGGCGCTCGCATGATCCGCGAGGCGGCTGAGCGTACCGGCGATGCCGTGGGCGATGGCACCAGTACGGCTACGGTGCTGGCCCATGCCATCTTCGCCGATGGAACCCGCAACGTGGCCGCTGGCGCAAGCGCCATCGACCTGAAACGCGGCCTCGACCGAGGTTTGCGGGTGGCCGTGGAGGCAATCCGTGCGCTATCGCGCCCGGTATCCAGCCGCCGCGAGAAGGCCCAGGTGGCTGCGATCTCGGCGCACAATGATACCGTGCTTGGAGACCTGGTCGCCGACGCCATGGAGAAAGTGGGGGCGGAGGGAGTTGTCTCAGTCGAAGAGGCCAAAGGAACCGAAACCACGGTCGAAGTGGTGGAGGGCATGCAGTTTGATCGAGGTTTCCTCTCGCCTTACTTCATCACCGATCCCGAACGGATGCAGGCCGTGCTGGAAGACCCGGTGATCTTGCTCTACGAGAAGAAGATCAGCAGCGTCAAGGACCTACTCCCGTTGCTGGAGCAGTTCGTCCAGTCGCACAAACCGCTGTTAGTCATTGCCGAGGATGTCGATGGCGAAGCGCTGGCCACGCTCGTCGTCAACAAGTTGCGCGGCGTGTTGGCCAGCGCCGCCGTCAAGGCGCCCGGCTACGGCGATCGGCGCAAAGCAACGATGCAGGACATCGCCGTCCTCACCGGCGGGCAATTCATTGCCGAGGAGTTGGGCCTGAAGCTGGAGAAGGTCACGATCGGCGAACTGGGCAAGGCGCAGCGAGTGGTCATCGATAAGGACAACACCACCATCATCGGCGGCGGTGGCAAAAAGGAAGCCATCGAAGGACGCTGCCAGGAGATCCGTAAGCAGGCCGAAAAAACGACCTCCGAGTACGACCGCGAAAAACTTGAAGAGCGGCTCGCCAAACTGGCCGGTGGCGTGGCCGTTATCCGCGTCGGCGCGCCGTCCGAGGCGGAGATGAAAAGTCGCAAGGAGGCCCTGGAAGACGCCATCAGCGCCACGAAGGCCGCCATCGCCGAAGGAATCGTTCCCGGCGGTGGGCTGACGCTGCTGCGGGCGATCGACGCCATTGAACGTGAGGAGGCTTCGTGCGACGGCGATGAGCGCACGGGGCTGCGGATCCTGAAGCGCGCCTTGGAAGCGCCCACTCGCCAGATTGCCGAGAATTCGTCGGCCGATGGTGGCGTCGTCGTCGGACAGATGCGTGCCGGCACGGGCAGCTACGGCTTCGATGCCGCCCGCGGCAAATACGTCGACCTGGTCGAGGCCGGGATCATCGACCCGACCAAGGTCGTCCGTTTGGCACTGGAAAACGCCGTTTCGGTCGCCGGCGTTTTGTTGTTGACCGAGGCCACGTTAACGGAAGTGCCTGAGCCGAAAGGCGAAGCAGCTCGTGCCGCCGGTCTGCCGGAAGAGTAAAGCCAGCATCAAGCCTCACCTCAGCGAGACCATGGCTTCTGATTTCCTGCGACGTGGAGGAGTCCCGATGGTCAACGACCTTGCCGAGATCATAGATCGGCTTGAAGAGATCAGAGCTCGTGCCGACTCGCTTGACGAAGAACACGAAAAGGTGGTCGCGTGCCTCACAGAGGCTGCCGCACAAATCAAGGCGGCCCAAGAGCACATTGCCGCCGCTGATAAGCGAATAAGAAAGAGCACGGGGCACGAGCGGCCGACATGAGCCGGATTCTTCCGCCCCCGCTAGCAGCCCACGTCTGGAGAAACCGACGAGTTTCACAGCGCGGGGAACGTTTCGTCGGAGATCGCCAGCCGCGCCGATTCAGCGAGCGGCCATCGTGCCGCAATGCTATGGCCTGGGGAGGCGTACCGTCAGCACGGGACAGGGACTTTTGCGGACGACTCGTTCCGCCACGCTGCCGATAATAAAGTGATTGATCGTGGTGTGCCCATGGGTCCCGAGCACCAGGAGTTCAATCCGATTCTGCCGGACGTATTGAGAGATTTCGTCGACTGGGCTGCCGTAACGGATGGCCATCTGGATGTGTAGGCCGGCAAGAAGTGGCGATGACACCAACGCCCGCAAACGATCGTTGGTTTCTCGCTCGACGCACTCCAGGAACTCCTGGGCGGGGTCTTCGTGGCCCCCCTCACCTTTGGCACGGCCTTCTTTCAGCTTGTTAAAATAGGCGCGGGCCAACTCCTCGCACGCCGCGAAGCTAGGGTGAAGCGCACTGAAACCGGGCTCGTGCAACACGTGCAAGACGTGCAACTCGCTTTCGAATTGCCTGGCAACGGCTGCACCGTAGCTCAATGCCAGGCCCGCCGTTTCGCTGAAATCGGTGGCGACGCCAATCGCCTGGAATCGAATCTCGGCAGGGTCTCGAAGAGGGGTTGTTTCGACGTTGCCCATTTGTGCTCTCCTTCTCTTGTCTGCTTGGCTGAAGGGGGCCCTCGGTGCCTCCGCCCGAGGAATCGAACGCACTGTCGTTTCCGTTTCTGACGCGTCGCAACCCGCGTACCGTGCAGTTCGGGTCGAGAATCGGCGCTTGCCCCGCGAGAACGTGCGGGCCGGCGCGCTAGCTGTGCTCTTTGGAACAGGAGTTCCACCGAATCACGCTCAAGAATCCGCCTCTCGGGCCGCAGAAAAGCCGCCATCTGCCGTCGACTTGTGCGTGTCACCGCATTGAACGAGTTGGGCAACTTGCGCGGCATACCCTTTGCCAATCAGGATCCTTCGCGCGAACCAAGGCCGCGATCCGAAGTGCAAATCGCGCCTTGCGTTTCTTTGCCGCGGCCAGGACTCAAAGCAAAGGAGACGATCATGGCGAAAACCACGAAAACAGAGGAACCAGCTGTCAAGGAATCACGGCCGATTCGGCCTTGGTACCGTCGCGATCCGTGGCTGGATCGTTTGCCACGCCCCCTGGCGCGGTTGGAACGCGACTTCGAGTACCTGATGGACCGTGTCCTGAGCGGCGAGGGGCGGAGGTATCTGCCGTGGGCCGAAATGATCCCCGCGGCCAACCTGGCGGAAACCGAGAGCGAGTTTGAAGTCACCGTCGAGCTGCCCGGCGTCGACC
>DASRSQ010000220.1:0-7812 GCA_035656475.1 Gemmataceae bacterium
TCCTTCTGGCTCGCTTCTTCCGCGAAGCACAGCCGCCAGGCCAATGCGATCTGCGCACGCACGTCGGCGCCGGCCTCCTTGCGGATGCGCCTTGCAAAGTCCTCCGCGTACTCGTGCACGAAGCGGCTATTCATCAACATCAGCGCCTGCGGCGTGACCGTGGACGCGTGCCGAATCTCGCAATTGGGACTCATCGCCGCGCCGTCGAATGCTTCGAGCATCGCCAGCGGCCGGCTGCGCCGCACCTGCACGTACAGGCTGCGCCGATATTCCTCGCCGTTCAGCGACACCTTCTTGCCGGTCGGCCGGCCCGCCGCATCGGTCGTGTCGATGCCGACGACGACCTGGCCAAGCTCGTCATAGGCGATCGGCACCGGTGGACCGAATTGCTTCAGGTTCAGCTTGCCACTCACGGCCAGCACCGCGTCGCGCACCGATTCGGCATCGAGGCGACGCACCGACATGCGGCCCAGCAGGCGATTGTCCGGATCGATTTTGTCGAGCACCGCATCGCGGCGCGAACTCTGGCGATACGCCGTCGAGGTCACCAGGAGCTTGTGCAAGCGCTTCAGCTTCCAGCCACCGGCCATCAGGTCGCTGGCGAGCCAGTCGAGCAATTCCGGATGCGACGGGCGTTCGCCGAGATAGCCGAAGTCGGCGGGGGTGTTGACGATGCCCTTGCCGAAATGGTTGAGCCAGATGCGATTGGCGAGGACGCGCGCGGTGAGTGGATGCTTGCCATCGACCAGGCTGCGTGCGAAGGCAAGGCGTCGGCCGGTGGTCGGCGTCGCGGGGTTGCGCTCGGGAATCTTGCCGAGGTTGAGAATCGTCAGGTGAGCCGGCGCGACGGCGTCCTTCGGCTGCTCGTGATCGCCGCGAGCGAAGAGAAACGTCGTCGGCACCTGGCCCGGAACCTCGGTCAAGGCGCGGACCGAGATGCCGATCGGCTTCGTCGCTCGCAGCTTCGCCGCCTTGTCCGCATAGGTCTTGAGGTCGGCCGCCGCCTTGCTGTCGTAGAGATAGAGCGAACCGGACGAGACGTTGAGACTCGGATGATCGCCGAGCAATTTCTTCTGCGCAGCAGAACGCTTCGCCGGCGGCGTGTTGCGCGCTTGCCGGGCCGATTCCTGTAACTCGGCCGGCAGCTTGGCGAGTTCCATGTTGAACGTGCGTTCGATGTACTCCTTGTCCTTCTTGAGCCGGACCTGATCAATGACCGCCGCCTCTTTCTCGATGTCGGCCGCCTGCTTACGCTCGGCATCGCTGAGCACGACGACCTCGCGCCCCGCCGGCGTTCGCCAGTTCTTCCAGTCGAGCGCCGGCTCGAAGATCGCCCGCATGCCGTAGTAATCGACCTGCGGGATCGGATCATAACGATGATTGTGACACTGGGCACAATGCATGGTCAGCCCCATGAGCGAGGTCGACACGATCTGCAGGGTGTCCGCGATCATCTGATTGCGTGCGAGCTTCGCATCAACGTCGCCTGCCCCGGTGCCATCGGGCCCCATGCGCAGGAACCCGGTCGCGATCAGCTTGTCGAGATCGGCCGGCGCGATCTTGTCATACGGCGGCCGCAATAGCTCATCGCCGGCAAGTTGCTCGATGACGAACTGATCGAACGGCTTGTCCGCGTTGAACGAGCGGATCACGTAATCGCGATAACGATAAGCGGAAGCTCGAGGAGTGTCGCTGGCGCTGCCCCCTTCGGAATCGGCATAGCCCGCGATATCGAGCCAGTGCCGGCCCCAGCGCTCGCCATACTGCGGCGACGCGAGCAGGCGATCGACAAGCCGCTCGTAGGCGTCGGCCGATTCATCCTTGAGAAAGTCATCGACCTCCTTCGGCGTCGGCGGCAGCCCGGTAAGATCGAAGCTGAGCCGACGGATCAGCGTCCGCTTGCCCGCTTCCGGCGAAAAGGTCAAGCCCTTCGCCTCCAGCTTCGCCAGCAAGAACGCATCGATCGGCGTGCGCACCCGATCTTGCCCTTTGACGCGCGGCGGCTCGGGATTGCGGATCGGCTGAAACGACCAGAACGCCCGCTCTTCCTCCGTGATGTGAAAACCCGCCGCCAGCGCCTTCGGCTCCGCCAGATCGGTCTTGCTCCCTTGCGCGATCCAGCGTTCGAGCAACGCGATCTCGTCCTTCGTCAGCTTTCGCTTCCCCGGCGGCATCTCCTGGCTGCGCACGCGCTCGATGAGCAGACTCGCGTGCGCCTTGCCCGGCACGACCGCGGCCCCCGTTTTGCCGCCAGCGATCAACAGCCGCGCCAGCCGCACGTCGAGCCCGCCCTTCGGCTTCGCCGTGTCGCCATGGCATTCAAAACAGTGCGCCTTGAGCAGCGGCCGAACCTGCTTTTCAAAGCTGACCGTCTTCGTTTCTTGAGCGTGAAGAACGACGGAGATCAACAGGGTGGCAACGAGCGCGACGGCGTGTTGGCTCAACTTTATTAAGCAGTCTTTGCGACGGTCGTGCATCTTGGAAATCTTGGTTAGCGGCGGGTTGCAACAAAGGAGATTGATTCATCAGACCATATAATAGATAACTATTCAACACAATTGCGGGCGTTCGCCAATGGTCCACGGACGCACTGCCAAAAGAAATCGCTCCTGCGTGACATTTCCGCGTAGCATACAATACCCCGATGATCGACGAGCTCAAACCGATCGTGCAGAAGCACTGGGGCTACGGGTCGCTGCGCCCGTTGCAGGAAGATGCGATGCGCGCCGTGCTCGATGGCCGCGATTCGCTGCTCGTCCTGCCCACCGGCGGCGGCAAGTCGCTCTGCTATCAGGCGCCGGCTGTGCTGCTCGGCGGGACCACCGTCGTCGTGTCGCCGCTCATCGCCCTCATGAAGGATCAGGTCGACGGCCTCCAGGCCTGCGGCATTCCGGCGGTCCAGCTCGATAGCTCGCTGTCCGCACGCGACCGCTTCAACTTCGAACAGGATGTGCGCGACGGCGCCATCCGCTTGCTCTTCGTGTCCCCCGAACGGCTCATGATGTCGGAGTTCCAGAACCTGTGCCGGCAGGTCGGTGTCAAGACGTTTGCGATCGACGAGGCCCATTGCATCAGCCACTGGGGCCATGACTTTCGGCCCGAATATCGGATGATGAGCCGAATCAAGGACATCTTTCCGGGCGCATCGGTGCATGCCTACACCGCGACGGCGACCGAACAGGTGCGGGCCGACATCTGCAAACAGCTCGCGCTGCGCGATCCGCTCGTTCTCGTCGGCAACTTCGATCGGCCGAACCTCACCTATCGCGTCCTGCGCCGCGGCAACGTCGATCAACAGATCCGCGAGGTGCTCGATCGGCATCAGGGCGAAGCGGGCATCATCTACTGCCTGTCGAAGAAGAACGTCGACGACACCAACGCCCTCGTGCAGAGCTGGGGGTTCAAGTCGCAGGCCTATCATGCGGGCAAGACGACCGAGGAACGCACGCGCGTGCAGGAGATGTTCATCAACGAGGAATGCGACATCGTCGTCGCCACCGTCGCGTTCGGCATGGGCATCGATCGCTCGAACATCCGCTTCGTTTTGCACACGTCGATGCCCAAGTCGGTCGAGCATTATCAACAAGAGACAGGCCGGGCTGGCCGCGACAGCCTGGAAGCGGAGTGTGTCCTGCTGCATTCGGGGCAGGACTTCATCAGCTGGAAGGGGATCCTCGAGAAGTCGGCCACGGAAAAAGAGGTGGCCCCAGATTTCCTGCCCAACGCGCTGCGCCATCTCGGCGACATGGACCAGTACGCTCGCGGCGCGGTCTGCCGGCACAAGGCCCTCGTGGGCTATTTCGGCCAGGAGTACGCCGAGGCCAACTGCGGCGCTTGCGACCTCTGCCTCGGCGATGTCGAAACGGTCGAGGACGCGCTCGTCATTGCGCAGAAGATCCTGTCGTGCGTTGCCCGCGTCAAGGAACGCTTTGGCGTCAACCACGTCATCAGCGTCCTGCGCGGCGAGGACGGCGACCGCATTCGCCAGTATCAGCACGACAAGCTTAGCACCTTCGGCTTGCTCAAGGATTATCCGAAGAACGTCATTCGCGACTGGATCTTCCAGCTCGTCGGCCAGGGCGCGCTGACGAAGACGCATGATGAATACCCGATCCTGAAGCTGAATCTGGCGTCGTGGGAGTTGATGAAGGGGAAGGCGAAGGTCACTCTGGTGCAGCCGGTCCGCAAATCGAAAGCGGACAAGGTCAAGCAATCGCGGGCCGACGTCGTCTCGTGGGAGGGCGTCGAGCGGAACCTGTTCGAGAGGATTCGCGCCTGGCGTTTCGACCTGGCGAAGGAGACCGGCAAGCCGCCGTATGTCATCTTCAGCGACGAGACGCTACGGCAACTCGCGCGCGTGCGGCCGTCGAGCATGGAGAAGCTGCGTCTCATCTACGGCATCGGCGACCAGAAGCTGCGCACCTATGGCGCCCTGGTGCTGGCGATCATCACCGAATATTGCGCCGAGCACCAGTTGTCGACGGACAACGAAGCCGCGCCGACGATGACGCCTGCGACCCCGCCGCCGCCGCGCACGATGACGGTGGTGCTGGCGAAGGCATTTCAGCTCTTTCGCGAAGGCGGCGCCATCGAGGACGTGATCCATCAGACCGGCCGCACCCGGGCGACGGTGGTCGATTACCTGTGCGAGTTTATTCGCAAGGATCGGCCGGCGAGCGTCTCGGCCTGGGTCACGCAAGATGTGTATGAACGCGTGGCCGCGGCAGTGCGTCAACACGGGGCAGGGCGGCTGAAGCCATTGTTCATCGCGCTGGACGAGAAAGTGCCGTACGATGACATTCGTATCGTGGTGGCACATCTGACGAAGGATCAGGAATAGTTCCTTGTTCCCACGCTTCGCGTGGGAACGCACTGCTTCGCACCGCCCGCAAATCGCTTGCATCCGCCCGCCGCTCCGATTCTAATCCACCCATGAACACCGACTCTCCCGAACCGAAGCAACTACGGCGTTACGTCTATGGCCTGATGATCCTGATCGCGTTCGCGATCAACTGTGGCCGGATCGCGTCGGTGCAGCGCGTTTACGAGCCGGCGTTTCATCGCGATGTCCAGAAGCAAGGCGATCGCCGACCGCTCTGGCCAAGCGCCCGTCCGAATCCGATGCCGACGTTCGGCTCCAATGATCGCTCGCGCTGGGCAACCATCTTTGCGCTCGTCCACAACGGCAGCTATGTTGTCGGCAAGCGCGAGCCGGAAACGATCGTCGTCTCTGGGGTGACGCTGTTCGGCGCCACCGATCCGCTCGAGATCGCGGTGCTCGCCCAGTCGGGGTATTACGTTCGCACCACGGGGCCGATCACGCCGGCGCAGAAACACGAACGCGACCAAGCCAAGGCCGAAGGCAAGCGCGTGCCGATGACGAGCCAGCACGGCATCATCTTCAAGGATGGCTGGCAGACGATCGACGCCGTCCTCGATCCGGGCACGCTTGACTACTACTCGAGCAAGCCGCCGCTCTTGTCGACGCTGATCGCGGGCCTGTACTGGATCCTCTATCACCTCTTTGGCTGGAACCTCGACGATCACACCGCGGCCGTAATTCGCACGATTCTGCTGATCGTCAATGCGTTGCCATTCGCGATCTACCTCTGGCTGCTGGCGCGGATCGCGGAGACGTGGGGACGGACCGATTGGGGCAAGTTCTACGTCGTCGCCGCCGGCGCGTTCGGCACAATGGTGTCGCCGTTCCTGATCACGCTGAACAATCACACGGTGGCGGTCTTCGCGGTGATGTTCGCACTCTGGTCGACGCTGCGCATCTGGCGGTGCGTCACCGAGAACAGGACGCCGTCGTGGTACCACTTTGCCTCGGCAGGGTTGTTCAGCGGCTTCGCGATCACCAACGAACTGCCGGCCCTGGCCTTCGCGACGGCGATATTTCTGTTGCTGTTGTGGTGGCAGCCGAAGCAGACGCTGCTCTTGTTCGTGCCCGCGGCGCTGCTGGTCACCGTGGCGTATTTCGGCAGCAACTACCTGGCCGTCGGCAGCTGGCGGCCGGTGCAGACCGATTTCAAGGGGCCGTGGTATCAGTTCGAGGGGAGCCACTGGAAGATTCTGCCGAAGGAGGACGCGAAGAAAGGCATCGACTTCGCCAAGAACGTGGAGAGCCAGGCAACGTACCTGATGCACGTGCTCGTCGGCCATCACGGCCTGTTTTCGCTGGCGCCGATCTGGTTGCTCGCGGTGATCGGCATGCTCATCGCATCATGCCGGGTGGGCGTGATGTGGCGGCAAGCGGTGTTCCGCACGCCGGGCGAGTTCCCGTGGTTCATCCAACCGCTCGGCCTCGCATTGACGGTCGTCGTCACCGGCTTCTATGTCATGGGAGACGAGAGCCGAAATTACGGCGGCTTCACGAACGGCCTGCGTTGGCTGATGTGGCTGATACCGATCTGGCTGATGTGCCTCTTGCCTGTCGCCGACTGGTTGGCGAAAAGTCGCGTCGGCCGCTGGTTCGGCGGCGTATGTTTGGCGATGTCGATCTTCTCCGTCAGCTATCAGCTGTGGAGTCCGTGGCGGCATCCGTGGATCTTTGATTTGATGATCGAATTGGGTTGGCCGGGATATTGACCAAGGGCAGCGACGACGTAGCCGCAAGCTGCCAGCTTGCAGGCTTGAACCATCCGAAGCCTGGTCCAGATCGCAATGGCTGGGCTTCGTGTGTGCGATGAACCAAAGTCGCTTCAAGCCTGCAAGCTGGCAACTTGCGGCTACGTCATTGTTGTGCGCCGCAATTGGCAGGCGAAGCGCGCAACCCCGACCCGTGCGCTATCCCGGGGCTTGAATGAAAAATGCATGGAGAATTTTTCATTTTTGAGATTGCCACGTGCTGATGATAGGGGTAGGATCGAAGCGAGTGTGTGTGCACGCACACTATTCACACCAAACCGCAGGGGGGTCTGCAATGTTCACTTTTTTGGGATCCGCACAAGGATTCTGCGACGGCCTCAATCGTCGAAATTTCCTCAAGATCGGCGCGTTCGGCGCCGGGCTCACGCTCGCTGACATGCTGCGTCTCAAAGCCGAGGCCAGCAACAATACCAACCAAGCAGCTGCATCGCGGCCAAAATCGGCCATCATGATTTATCTGCCCGGCGGACCGTCGCACATGGATATGTACGACCTGAAGCCGGACGCTCCCGCGGAATTCCGCGGCGAGTTCCGCCCGATCCAGACGAATTGCACCGGCGTGCAAATCTGCGAACACTTCCCGCTGCAAGCTCGCATGTGGGACAAGTTCGCTTGCATCCGCAGCATCGTCTCCGTCGACGAACACTCCGACAGCCTTGTCATGACCGGCAAGAGCCAGCGCGAGAACATGACCGCCAACCATCCGTGCTTCGGCTCGGTCGTCTCGCGCGTCCGCTCCGCCAATCAGTCCTCCGTCCCGACCTTCGTCAGCCTGCGCGGCATGTCGCGTGGCACCGAGCCCGGCTTCCTCGGCATCTCGCACCGTCCGTTCTCCCCCAATGGGCCCGGCGTCGAGAACCTTCGTCCGATCCAGGCCGTCGGCGCTGAACGCCAATCCGATCGCCGGGCGATGCTCGAAAGCTTCGACAGCCTGCAGCGCGAAGTCGACGCCAACGCGGCCGGCCTCGACACGTTCACGACCCGCGCTTTCGACATGATCACTTCCGGCGGCGTCCGCAACGCCCTCGATCTGCAGCGCGAGCCGCAGCAGTCGCGCACGCGCTACCAGGGGGTCGAGCAGTTCCTCACCGCTCGCCGGCTGGTCGAAGCGGGCGTCGGCTGCGTCACGATGTCGTACGGCGGCTGGGACACGCACGGCCA
>DASRSQ010000221.1:0-2329 GCA_035656475.1 Gemmataceae bacterium
CATGTCGCAAACAGGTGCGTGGAGTCGAGTGGCCCCCCCGCGGTCAGAATGCGCACGATGTCGAAATTCGCGAAGGTCACGATCAACGAGAATAGCGCGGTGATCGCGATGATGTTGCGCATCATCGGCAGGGTGATGAACCAGACGCGCTGCCACCAGTTGCAACCGTCGATCGCCGCTGCTTCGTAGAGTTGCTCGGGCACGGATTTCAGCGCAGCAAGATAAAGGATCAGGAAGAACGGCGCGCCCGCCCAGATGTTGACGAGAATGACGGCGAAGCGTGCCCATGCCGTATCGCCGGTCCACGGGATCGGCCCGATGCTGAAATGCGCCAGGATCCAGTTGAAGGCACTGTAGGAGGGATCGAACAGCCAAAGCCATGTCAGCGTGCTCATGGCAGGCGGAACGACCCATGGCACGAGCAGCATGCCGCGCCATTTGCGCTGCTTGTTCGCAGGCACGTTGTGCACGAAATGCGCGGCGATGAAGCCGATCAGGGCCTTGAAGATCACGGCAGTGATGGCGAACAGGCAGGATTGCCGGACCACCATCCAGAATGTCTCACGGGTGAACAGGAACGTGAAATTCCCGAACCCGACGTAACGCTGCATCGACTTGTTCAGCGTAGCGAGATGCATCGAATAGAGCGCGGGGTAAATGACCAGAATCGCGATCAGCAAGATCAATGGCAGCGCCATGAAGAATGCGATCGTCGATTTCTTTTGAAAGAACTTGCGCACGCCGGAAACCGGTCGCGCGCGCGATCCCGCTTTCGCAGAGCGCGGTGTTGTGTTGATTGCGACGTCGGCCATCTGTCCCCTCGCGGTTGAACCGCCCGGGCGCCTCCACGCCCGGGCATGCAGTTGCGAAATCGGAAGACGTCAGGTTCGCATGAAGCCTTCGACCTCGTTTTGAGCCCAGTCGAGCGTCTTTTCCATGGCCTCGCCCTGGAAGTGACGCACACACATCTTGGTGAGCGTCGCCTGCGCGTAGATCTGCTGCGCGATTTTCGGCGGAGCCGGAGAGGCCGCGATCGAAAGGGTCTGGATGTGATAGGGATCGGGATAGCTGAACAGAGTGCCCTTGGGCGGGCTCTCCTCGGCCCAGGTCTTGAAGTCGAGCAGCTTCTCGAAGGCGGGCAGATCGTATCCGCCGCTGGCGGCGACCTGCTGTTCCGCGGACGACCGCTGCAGCAAGTGCACAAGCAAGCTCTTGGCGGCGGACTTGTTCGGCGAGAAGTTCCAGACTGTGTTGATGAACGGCAGATAGGGAGCAAACCGTCCCTTCGGGCCTGACGGGAAGGGATGGGTCCAGCACTGCTCGGCGATCTTCGGCGCGTCGCGCTTGGCCACGGCCCAGGCGCTCGGCGGGTTCATGATCATGGCGCCCTTGCCGGACACCAGCCACTTGTTATTGGACGAGTCGTCCCAGGCCGGAACGTCGGCCGGCATGAAGCTCATCAGCTTCTTGTAGAATTCGAGCCACTGACGAACCGCGTCGGTCTTCACCGTGACATTACCCTTGGCATCGACCAACTCGCCGCCGAAGGCGAGCAGGAACGCACCTGCGGAGTCCACCGAGTCCGACGTCTCGCCGAGACCGATGCCAAACGGATTGCCGCCCTTGTGACAGGCTTCCGCGGCCTTGAGGAAGGTGTCCATGTTCCAGTTGTCGGCCTTGGGCGGGCTGCCAGCCGGGAACATCTCCTGGATGTCGATGTTGGCGTATTTCTTGAGCAGGTCGATGCGCGAGCAAGGACCCTTGATCTGGCTGCCCGTGGTGCAGGGGACGCCGATCCACTTGCCATCCTTGTTCGCAAGATACTGGACCGTGCCGTTGACCTTCCCGTTCTGGGCGATCAACTCCTTCATGATGTCATCCATCGGCTCGAGCTGTTCCGCATTCGCATGCGGCCACCAGGTCGGCATCGTGATGATGTCGTGTCCGGCCTTGGCCTGGGCTTCGGCTGCGATGGTGATGAGATTCTTGTTACCCTGGGACGTCACGTAATCGATCGTGACTTCCACCTTTTCCTTCGCCGCCCATTCGTTGACGAGCTTGGTCGTCACGCCATTGGCGCCGGGAACCCAGTGATCCCAGAACGCCATTGAAAGTTTGCCGGCGGCATGCGCGCCGCGCACATATGGCGCCGAAATCAACGCCGCGGAGGCGGCTGTTGTGGCCAGAAATTGCCGTCGAGAAAGCTTCCTGCGAGTCATGGCATCTTCTCCCTGATGAGCCAACTGTGGTGCCTTGTTTGAACTGGCTTCTTTTATTCTCCGTCCCGGAGGAGACGGAGGTGATTGTTTTTTATGATCTGAACAGAATT
>DASRSQ010000222.1:0-5118 GCA_035656475.1 Gemmataceae bacterium
GGACCATCCGGTTTCGGCTTGACATTAGGCGGCTCGGGAAGTCTCTCGGGCGGCGTTGGGCAGGGTTTATAGACACAAACGGGCGGCGGTACCGCAGGCGGACAGCATTCCTCAATTTCCTTGCGCAGCGATTGCAGTCGCTCGCGGGCTTGGGCCTCAGCAGGGTGAACCGCCCCATAGAGGTCAGCCAGGATCGTGGCCTTATGCTTGATGATTTCCTGCATGCGCGTCTGCGTGTGTGCTTCATTCAATAAAGCGCAGGTGTTGTTAGAAATGTGTTCAAGGATGCAAATCATGGTGTCGTTTTGCTGGCTATTGTGAAACAAAGCCAGGTTGGTATAGTTGCCGACGGTGATCAACTGAGCCAGGCCTCCTTGCAGGGCCGAGCCCAAATGAGAGATCTCGGTCGTGATCGTTCCCAGCTTGCTTTCGATGGTGACCAAGTTGGCATTCACCGTGTCCAATTTGTTAATGATGATTTGCAAGTTGTCCAACTTGCTATCTACTTCATTGAGGCGATCATAAAAGTCTTGTCCAGAGGCCATGGTTTTTCCCCTTTGAGTATGTCCAGCTTGCCTGTCTCGTGTAATGCGATCCCGCAATCTCTCTTTCGCTGCTATCCACCGATGGCAACCCCGCCGTGCGCTCCCAATCGGCTGAGGGAAACCGCGTAGTTATAGATTGCAACCTCTTCGACCCATCCCGAGAACGGGTAAGTATCCGGCCGGCCTGGGTTGTACTCCCAGCCAATATGAATCTTGGTTTGCTCGTTATTGGGGACATAGTTGCTGCCCGAAGCGAGAGGGGCCAGCTCGTAGGTGAGATAATTCAAGTCCCGGCTTTTGGATGCGATGTGGAGATAGTACTTCGTTCCATCGTAGGTGAAGGCGAGATAGGTAGCTTCTTTCGCGGCAAAGTTCGGCCCAACGCCCACAATGGGACCAGGATCATTGATTCGACTTTGATCGGTGCCGGTATAAGTCAGGCGTCCCTGAGCATTGATTGTGAAATCCTTGGGCTTGAGGGTGTGGAATTCGGTGCCGTTGCCGACGGCGGGCATCCAGTAATAGTCCGACGAGGGCTGGGTGGGCAAGCCGACCGAAGCGGCAAATATACCGAAGCCAGTTCGCCCCGATGCGCCAAACGAGGATAGCAGGCAGTAGAAATAGCCCTTTGTTGCCAGGTCCATCTCGGGAAGAACGATGGCCTCCAAAGTAAACTGGTTGGAATTGAGTTGAGCGGCCCAGTCTACCTCGACGCATCCTCCATGAATCTTTGCGGAATAATCGGTCGGCAACGGGCTGGCCAGGAGGGCCGGCTGTCCCAACAGCAGGTACGGCGGGGTGGCCGGTGGTGACCCTTTTGCAGGGTCGGCGGCGATAGACGGACTCGTGGGCACAAAATATTTGCCGTCGAACAGATGAGCGCTTCCGCCGACGGCATTCAGCGCAATCCCTCCGCTGGGCGAGGTCGGAGGAGTGGTTTCATTCAACCGCCAGTAGGCAACCGGATTGTCGCTGATAACGACATCGGAGTAAACGGGAGGCGGCGGGGGGATGACGGTGAGGATGAAGTTCCCTTTGGCGTCGGGTCCAGCGCCGTTGGTGGCGGTGAAAATTATCGGGTAAGTCCCGCGGCTGCCGGCGGCGGGGGCGCCCTTCAGCGTGGCCGTGCCGTTGACGTTGTCCTTGAAGGTCACGTTATTGGGCAACGTGCCGGTTTCGGTAACGGTGGGAACCGGCGCACCGGTGGTGTTGACGGTGAAACTGCCCTGGCTTCCCTCGATGAAGGTGGCGCTGGAGGCACTGGTGAATGCCGGAGCTGCTGGGGCGGGCGGCGCGATCGTGAGGATGAGCGTCAGTTCGGCGTGCTGGTTACTGCTATCGTCGGCGGCGAGCTTTATCGTGTAGGGGGAGTTGGTGTGACTGCCGGGAGCGGGGGTGCCCCACAGTGTGCCCGTGCCGTTGCCGTGGTCAACGAAACTCGGGATTCCGGGGAAGTTACCAGCGGATATGGATAAGGTGACGGGCGGAGTGGCATTGACGGTATTGACCTCGAACTGCCCCATCGTTCCCTCGGTGAAGGCGGCGCTGGCGGCATTGTTAAAATGCAATGGCCGCGTCATATCGTAGATACAACCGACAAAGCGAAAGGGGAGCAAGACGGCCAATACAGCCAGCGGCGCTGTCACAAAATGCCACCAGGACAGGCCCGGAGTTTCCGCGCCGCTGGTCCCAGTCGGTGGTTCGACCAAGCCGAAGTAGAACCAACCGGCCACCGCGAAAAGCACGAGGCCGACTGCGATCGCCCGGTTCACGGCCACGCCGCCGATCCTGTCGATGCTTTCGTCTTCACGAGACAACTCCAGCCCCCAGCGGCCGGCACTGTAGGCCGCCACATTGGCGAGAGCCAACGCGCCGGCAAAGGGCAGGTAATCCCACACCGCTATCGAAGCGACAAGCAGCACCACGGCCAGGCCCGCTTCCAGAAGCTGAGTCGGCACGCGCCGGCGCCAGACTCCCTGGTGATTGGGCAGATGAAATGAACAGGGCCCCTGCGAGGGCCGGCCCGCACAGCAGCCATTCAACAGGCAGCCAACGCGTGTGAAACCCATGCCGATCAGAAGTCCGATGGACGCCGCATCCCAGAACGCGCCTGCAGGTAGGGTCAGCGCGCACAAAAGCGGCACAGAAACCAGGAACGCGAGAATTAGGCCGCCGTACAAGGATGCGCCCCCCTCGGAACACTGCCAGATACGACGCAGGTCGCGGCGAAAGAAATTCCAGTTGGAGGCAACATAGAGCAACCGGGCGCCCACCAACGCCGGCAATAACAGGAAAAGCATCGCCGCCATTGTCCGCGCGGACTCAAGTCCGTGAATGCCAGCCGCAAAGGTGCCGCTGAGCACGCCCAACCCTGCGCCGACGAAGAGAAACATCGGATAGGCGTAGAAATTGAAACCGAACAGATGAAATAGGATTCGTCGCATAGCGGACCGGCAATGCAAACAATGTGCCAGAGCCGATCCGGCGATCTGGTCGCGAGGTTGCCGCGAAATAACGAATGAAATCAGCGCGCCCCCGCCCCAGAGGTCGTGGAAAGAGCCCAGCACCCGTGCCACATTCGCGCGCCGACGGCCCAAATCGCACAATGAGGTGTTGAAGAGAGAAGGTGGAAGATCGCGATGCCAGGTTCGGTTGGTGGCGTTCTGGGGTGGTCCATCCCGCTCTGTCCAGGACGAATCGCAGAAACCGCGTCGGTATCTGCCTCGCTACGGCCATCATCTGGCGGCTCAACGGCGTGAAAATATTCAAGGTCGGTGACGAGCCAGAGAAAGAGATGTTCGTGCTTGGCGCGGATGACTCTGGCCAGCTCGTAGGAACTCAGCGGCTTGACATTACTAGAGATGTGCCAATGGGCGCGATAAAAGAAGGAGAATACCCATCTGATGAACCAAATCCGCTGGACGCTTTAATTGCCGCAGAATCTGCCCAAACAAGTATGGATGTGTTTCTGTCGAAGTTGCCTCTCGCGTATCGCGCTATTATTAAACTCATGCTTCAGGGACGGCGAGCAAAAGAAATCGCAGATACTCTCTGTATTAGTCAACAAAGTGTGTATCGCATCATCGGGCTTGTAACGAATCGCGTTAAATTGGATGAATGATGGACAAGGCAAATATCACATCGGCGCCGATTCCTTAAACAAGCCGTACTTCTTCATCTTCTTGTACAGCGTGACGCGGCTGATGCCGAGGGCGTCGGCGGCGCGGGTGCGGTTGAAGCCGCTGGTGACGAGGGCGCGATGGATGACGCCGCGCTCGGCCTGGTCGCGCTGCTCGTGCAGCGAATCGCCGGCGGGATCATCGTCGCCAAACAGAGGGGAAGGGGGAGGCGGCGCGGGCGTATCCTGAACGACCGAAGGGAGGTGCCGCCAGAGGATCTCGGGGCCATTTGCCATCAACACTGCATGCTGAACGACATTCTCGAGTTGCCGAAGGTTGCCCGGCCAGGCGAACGCTTCGAGGGCGGCCAACGCCTCGGCATGGAAGTCGTAGATTTCCTTGTTGAACTTGCGGGCAAAGCGCACCGCCATGCCACGCGCCAACGGCTCGATATCGCTGATCCGGTCACGCAGCGGCGGCAGATGGAACGACATCACGTTGAGCCGGAAGTACAGGTCCGCGCGGAAACGGCCCAGGGCGACGGCTTTCTCCAGATCAATGTTGCTGGCGACGATCAGGCGCGCCTTGCAATGCTGCGTATCGGTGCTGCCGACCGGCTCGAATTCACCGGTCTCGATGACACGCAACAACGTCGCCTGTTGTTCCAGGCCGAGCGTGTCGATTTCGTCCAGCAGCAGCGTGCCTTCGCCGACGGCGGCGAACTTGCCGATCTTGGTACGGTCGGCGCCGGTGAACGAGCCCTTGACGTGGCCGAAGAATTCGCTTTCGATGAGGTTCGCGGAGATCGCCCCGCAGGGAATCGTCAGGATTCGCTGCTGGCGACGCGGCGAGTATTCGTGCATGAGCCGGGCGAGGTACGTCTTGCCGGTGCCGGTCTCACCGTTGATCAGCACGGTGACGTCGTGCCGGGCCCCGAGAGCAATGCGATCGACGAGCGTCATGAGCGACGGCGTCAACGCGAGAAAGCGCCGGCTCAGCGTGTCCTCGAGCGACTCGGCGCCGGCGAAGCGGAATAGCCGGCTGCGATCGAGTTCCTTGACCAGCACCGTCAGCCGATCAGCGTCTTCGGGCCAGCGCAGGCGGCGCGAGACGTAGGTGTCGATATTCGCGAGCCGCGACACCGGGCCAAGCGTGTCGAGGACGACGACGACGGCGGGCCATTTCTGCAACACGATCTGCTGAATGAAGTTCCGGGCCTGTGCTTGCTCAGCATTGGTCGTGACGGCAAGCAGCAACAAACCATCCGAATCGCAAGTGAGCTGTTCGGAGATGGTCGCATAGGAGCCGGCGAGGATGGCCTGTCCGACATTGTCGCGAAGACGGCTCTGCACCGCATGCGAGAAGGTCGAGTCATCCGACACAAGAACAACGCGGGGACTTGCCATAGGGATCCATCTGTTCCAATGATCCCGGCCGCCACCACATCGGCCGGG
>DASRSQ010000223.1:0-4378 GCA_035656475.1 Gemmataceae bacterium
AAACTTCTATACGGTTTGTCAGGCAAGGATCGGGCCTATGAGTCTGGTGTGTGCGCAGTGTTCGCGCGTCAATCCCAGCGATGCGGCTTATTGCTATTTCGACGGGGCGGCGCTCGCGGGGCGCGCCGGCGGTCCCATCAACGCGGGCTCGGCTCCCTTCCCGAACCAGTTCGTCTTTCCCAACGGCCTCGCCTGCCGAAACTTCGATCAACTCGCCACCGCGTGCCAGCAACACTGGTCCGCCGCCATTGATTTGCTCAAACAAGGCTATCTCGGCTCGTTCTTCGGCGGCATGGGCCGCATCGACCTCGCCGCTGCCGCCCAGGAAGCGGCCAAGTTTCCCGATCTCGATCGCGGCCTCGATCAACTCCTGTCGAAGATTCCAAGTCAGGCCGTCCAGCCACCGAAACTACAAGCTGAGCCGAGCGTCATCAATCTTGGCGTGATCAAGGTCGGCGAGAATCGCACCAGCGAATTGCACCTGACCAATCTCGGCATGCGGCTCCTCTACGGCACGGTTACGTCCGACTGCAAATGGCTCACGATCGGTGAAGGGGCCGGTCACGCCGAGAAGATGGTGCAGTTCGGCTCCGAGGCGATCGTGCCGATCCAGGTGCGCGGACAGCATCTGCGCGCCGGCACCAAGCCGCTCGAAGGGCATCTGACGATCGATTCGAACGGCGGCACTGTGACCGTCACGTTCAAGGCCGACGTGCCCATCGTGGCGTACGAAGGCGGACTGTTTGCCGGCGCCGTGACGCCGCGCCAGGTCGCCGAGAAGGCGAAGGCCAAGCCGAAGGACGCCGCCCCCTATTTCGAGAAGGGCGATGTCGCTGCCTGGTATGCCGCCAATGGCTGGGCCTATCCTGTGCAGGGACCGATCATGTCCGGCATGGGGAGCATCCAGCAATTTTTCGAGGCGCTCGGCGTCGCCAAGGCGCCCAAGGTCAGCTTCAGCCCGAAGTCGCTCGATCTGTCCGGCGCGGTCGGCAAGACGGTCGAGACCGCCATCGAGGTCAGCACCGCCGAGAAGAAAGTCGTCTATGGCTGGGCCACCTGCGACAAGACCTGGCTAGAGGTCGGCAAAACCAAGCTCGGCGGCAAGACCGCGTCGATCCCCATCACCATCAACATTCCGAAGCCGTGCCCGCCCACGCTTGAAACTACGCTCAACGTCGTCGGTAACGGCAACCAGAAAGTGGCGATCCCGCTAAAAGTCGCGGTCGCCGGCGGCAAGGCGGGCGTCAAGCTCGAAGAAGATTTCGTCACTCTGGAGGTGGTCGAGGAAGACGACGCGCCGGTGAATCTCGAGGTGATCGACGATGAGCCGATGGTCGCGGTGGCGGCGGACGAGCCGGTGATGTCGATCCCGCACGCAACGAGTGCGCCGGCCAGTTCCGTTGCCTTTCAGGAAGAACAGATTCCGACTGCCGCGAGTGCGGCGGCCGACGACGATACCTTCGGCTTCGGCGATCCGTCCGCGCGCTCGCGCTCCTTCGACTCGTCGGTGAAAGCGGGGGAACCGCCTGTTGGCGGCGGCGGTGGTGGAAGCAAGACCAAGCTACCCCCGCCGCAAGTCGCGGCCATGCGCATCATCGTCAATCTCATTCCGCTGGTCGCCCTGTTCCTGTGCCTGCTGCCGTCGCTGGTCGGCTACGATGCGATCTGGGGCCCCAAGGTCAAGCCAGTCAGCGTGATCGAGGACGATGACGACGTCGATCGGAAGCATCCGCTCGTCAAGATTGAATTCGACGAGGGGACCAAGCGCGGTCCCGACTACCACGACACCATGAACTTCGCGGTCCACAAGATCGATCCCAAGGGCAAGCTCCCCAGCGTCAAACTTAACTGGTACGAGAACGGCTTCGGCAACAGCATCGTCGCCCAGATCAACGGCAAAGATGCGGTCTTCGGCGAAGCCCCCTTGAGCGGCAAATGGTATCGCGACAAAAAGGTCGACTACACCACCGGCGGCCTCCCCGCGGGGAAATATGGCGGCAAGAAACGCACCTTCGACTTCCAGAAGGAAGGCATCCGCATCACCCAGACCGTCACCATCGAGCCCGGCGATCCTGTCGAGGTCGCTCCGGGCGAGTACAAACGTCTGCTCAACACCTGCCTGGTCCGCTACCAGATTTTCAACGCCACCAACGAGACGCAACGCGTCGGCCTGCGCGTCCTCATGGATACGTGCATCGGCCAGAACGATGGCACTCCCTTCACGCTGCCCGGCGTCGCCGAACTGGTTACCACCTCGAAGGAGTTCCTCAAGCCGGAGGTGCCCGACTTCGTCCAGGTGCTCGAAAAGCCGGACCTGAAGAACCCGGGCATCGTGCTCCAGCTCAATCTTCGTGTCAGCGACAAGTTCGAGGCGCCGGACCGCTTCCTCCTCACGCGCTATCCGGGTCGTGAGGCGAAGGCCCACAACAAGTGGAATATCCCGGTGAAAGATATGGGGGACGATTCCAGCGTCGTCATCTACTGGGACCCGAAGGACATCGAGAAACGCGGCACGCGCGATTTGGGGTTCACCTACGGCCTCGGCGATCTATCTGTCGAGAAAGGCAAACTTGCCGTCACCGTGGGCGGCTCAAGCTATGTGGGGGGCGAATTGACGGTGGTCGCGCTGGTCAGCGACCGCGAGGCCAAGTACGCCACGCTCAAGCTGCCGCCGGGCCTGGCACTGGTCGCGGGCGGCAAGCTGCGTCAGCCCGTGCCACCGGTGCGCGACAATCGCCCCAGCCCGGTGACCTGGCGCGTCCGCGCCGCCGACGCCGGCAAGCACGTCATCACCGTCAGCACTGACAAGGGAGTCGAAGCCGAGATACTCAACGCGGCGTCACGCCGCATCACCATCACGGCAAAGTCGCTGTTCAATTAGCGCGTTCGTTTAGCCCCGCCTCGCAGAGGCGGGCGGACTGAATGCATTTTCAGCGACAACAACACGTCCGCCCGCTTCTGCGAAGCGGGGCTAAGCGTTACTTCTTCTGCGGAATCAGTTCCAAACACACCAGCCGTTCCTCGCCGCGGACGTACATCAGGCCATGCGACACGATTGGCGCGGCCCAGCAGGGATACTCCAGCAACTGCTTGCCCGTCTTCGGATCGAGCAATTCGACCTCCGAGACGAGGTCGTACTTTTTTGGATTCACCTTCAATAGCCGCAAGACGCCGTCTTCGCCCAGGCAGATGAAATGGCCGTCGATCATGAGCAGCGAACAGCGTTTCAGGTCCGGCTCCGACCATTGAACTTTGCCGGTTTCGAAGTCGATGCAGCGCAGGAGCGCATTGTTGGTGTGCCGGCCGGAGGAACCGTAGAGGTAGCTGTCGTGGTAGATCGGCGTCATCCAGTGGCACTGCATGCTCTTCTTGAACTTGGCGATGTCGCGCCAGACGGGTTCAGGCCCGGTCGGCTTGATCTTGAGCAAGGCGCTGCCGGGGCCGTAGGTTTCGGAAATGAACACCCTGTCGCCGACGACGACGGGGTTGGCGGCGTTAACGCTTTCGACATCGGGGCTGCGCCAGGGATAGTGGAAATCGATCTTGCCCGTCTTCGGATCGAACGCGAGCAAGCCGCCGCGGGCGAACAGGAAACAGTAGCGGCGATTGTTGACGGTCGCCAGCACCGGGCTGGCGTAGCTGGCGAGCTCGTCGCCGATCTTGTACGCGACCTTGCCGGTGCGCTTGTTGAAGGCGACGACGCCGCTGCCATTGGGCTTGAGCGTCTGTTCGAAGAGATCGCGCGAGGTGCTGCCCTGCGGGCTGCCGCCGACCTGGGCGATCAGCAGGTCCCCTTCGATAACGGGGGTGCTGCCGACGCCGAAGAAGTTCTGGATGACGTTGAAGTTCGCGGCCGTGTCGTAGCTCCAGACGATGTCGCCCGTGTCGGCCTTGAAGCAATGGAGCATGCCCTCGACGCCGAAGGTGTAGACGAAGTCGCCGTCGATGACGGGGCTGGTGCGCGGGCCGCTGTTGTAGCCGAAGCGATCCTTGTAGACGGAGGGATATTCCTTGGTCCAGATTGCGGCCCCGGTCTTGGCATCCATGCAAGTCAGTCGGACCGAGCGATTGTCCTTGCGGTCGAAGTGGTAGAGCTTGCCTTTCGCGATGGTCGGCATGCCGTAACCGGGACCGACGTCCTTGGTCCAGAGGATCTTCGGCCCCTGTTTCGGCCACGGCGTGATGATGCCTTTCTCGGTAGAGACGCTGGTTCCGAGCGGGCCGAGAAACGTCGGCCAATCGCTGCCTTGAGCGTGGGCCAGCGAGGAGCAGGCGATCAGGCAAGCGATGGCGAGGGATGGGATTCGCATGAGAGACCTCGATTATAGCTAGCAACGCGGAAGCTTCAGCTCCCCTCTCCCTCTGGGAGAGGGGCCGG
>DASRSQ010000224.1:0-2189 GCA_035656475.1 Gemmataceae bacterium
CGAAACGAAATCTCAAACCTGATGATGCCAAACGCATCAAAGCCGTCCGAGCCGCGTAAATGCTGCCTTCGTTTCGAATTTCAGTTCGCCGATGACGCTGAGGAGTGCGTTGGCGTCGTGGCCGGCCTGCCGGTTGCATTCGCCGTTGGCGAACCGCTGCCATCCCTGGACGACGTGCTCGGCGTATTCGCGTAGCACCTTGCGCATCTCATCACGGCCGTGCGCGTACAGGACGGTTGTCTGCCGGTAGAGCGGCACGTGCACAGCGGCCTCCTCGCCGGCATTGGCGCGCGCCGCGTCATAAGATTCCCATTCGCCCACCACCATGGAGCCGAGCAGCACGGCGTAGATGACCCCCGCCGTGAGGAACAGGGGCACCAGCACGTCATTGTGGCCTTCGGCGATATGACGCTGAATCAGCTTGCGGACGACGATTGTGCCCATCGCGCCGTAAAGGACAAATCCGCCGATGAACAGGATCGCAAGTCAGGAGCCTTTACTTCACTTCTCAGAGCTGACCTAATCGGGTGGAATTGGGTGAAGATTCGGGTGGACTTGCTATTTGGGTGGAATTGGGTGTCTATTCGGGTGTGGGCATCCGTATCGACACCATCCGGATCACCCCGGAGATTTTGGCGCTGATTGCCGAGGTGGACGAATTCAAGGGCGCTTGGCGGGCGCTCGGAACCGTCGCGCCTGAACGGTTGTCGGCGCTGCGCCGCGTCGCCACCATCGAGAGCATCGGCTCCTCGACCCGCATTGAGGGCAGCAAGCTCACCGACCGTGAGGTCGAGCGCCTTCTCACCAATGTCGAAATCAGGTCCTTCGCTTCCCGCGAAGAGCAGGAGGTCGCCGGCTACGCCGAAGCGATGGACCTTGTGTTCCGGTCGTGGGAAAACATCACGATCACCGAAAACCACATCAAGCAATTGCACCGCGACTTGCTCGTCCATAGCGAGAAGGATGAGCGGCATCGTGGCAGCTACAAAACCGGCCCCAACAACGTCGTCGCCTTCGACGAGAGCGGCCAGCAGATCGGCATCGTGTTCGAAACGGCAACGCCATTCGATGCGCCGCGTCTCATGGCCGAGCTCGTCACCTGGTTTGCCGAGGCGATGGAGGAGAAGCGTCTCCACCCATTACTCGTCATCGCCATCTTCACGGTCGTCTTCCTTGCCATCCACCCGTTCCAGGACGGCAACGGCCGGCTCAGCCGCATCCTCACCACGCTGATGCTGTTGCGCGCCGGCTATGCCTACGTGCCCTACAGCTCGCTTGAAAGCGTCATCGAGCAAAGCAAGGAGGGCTACTATCTGGCGCTGCGGCAGACCCAAGGAACGATCCGCACCGACAATCCCAACTGGGAGCCGTGGCTTCTGTTCCTCCTGCGCGCGCTGCGACAACAGAAGGAGCGACTGGCGAAGAAGATCGAGCGCGAGAAGCTCGTGGTTTCAAGCTTGCCGGAACACTCCGTGCGGATTCTCGACCATGCCCGCGAACACGGCCGCGTCAGCATCGGCGAAATGGCCAAGCTGACCGGCGTCAGCCGCAACACGCTCAAGGAGCACTTCCGGCAACTGGTCGAGAAAGGCTACCTCTCGAAGCATGGCGGTGGCCGCTCGACTTGGTACGTTTTGTCGTGACTGGTCTGTCTTCACGCGACTGTGCCATCACGGCTGGCAGGTTCTAAGCCAAGCCAGTGCGCCCGGCGTCGCGACCCATGCCATGGTGGCGCCGTGAACGTATGCGACAGCTTCGTTCTTGTCTCCCATCCCGATATAGGCAGGAAGCTGGCGCGGCATCTTCTTGTCGCCGAGCAGTAAGCCCGCAATATGCGTGTTATCGCTGATCGCCTGCGAGAGCGCGCTGCAAGACTCCGGGCAATCGCCGCTTCGCCGAAACGCCAACAGCGCACGCGACCAGCTCCAGGCGGCTGCGCCGTCGTCTTTGTAACGCTTGATCAGCTTGGCGGCCTCGTCATCGCGGCCAAGGATTAAAAGACAGTCCATCAGAAGGTAACGGATGCCCTGATTGTCGTTGGGATTGAGACGGAGCATGTCCCTATAGTGCGTCGCGGCTTCGTCTTGTAGACCTTTGTCCCAAAGTGTCTGCGCAAGACCTTGGCGAGCGCGCATGTAAGGACGGGTTTCAAGCAAGCCCCAGAAATGTCCAACATCGTTGCGGAACGC
>DASRSQ010000225.1:0-5814 GCA_035656475.1 Gemmataceae bacterium
CCCTGGCAGTTCCGCAAGCGCGACGACTTCTCGTTTCGCAGCTTCGACATCGCGCGGCCGCAACCGTTGTTGCATACCGATATCGAGCGGCTCAAGAAGGGCGGCGTCGGGGCGCAGTTCTGGGCGGCGTACGTTGACGCCGAGAGCAAGCATGCGACGCGTGAGACGCTCGAGCAGATCGATATCATTCATCGCTTCGTCAAACGCTATCCCGATACCTTCGAGATGGCATATACCGCCGACGATATCGTGCGCATTCGCAAGTCGGGCAAGATCGCGTCGCTCATTGGCGTCGAGGGCGGGCACTCCATCGAGAACTCGCTCGGCGTGCTGCGATGCCTATATCGGCTCGGCGCCCGCTACATGACGCTGACGCACACCGATACGCTCGACTGGGCCGATAGCGCGACCGATGTCGCCAAACACAAGGGACTGACGCCGTTCGGCGAGAGCGTGGTCCTCGAGATGAATCGGCTCGGCATGCTTGTGGACATCTCGCACGTCTCGGCAGACACGATGCGGCATGCACTCAAGGTGACAAAAGCGCCGCTCATCGCATCGCATTCGTCCGCGTTCGCCCTGGCGGGCCATCCGCGCAATGTGCCCGATGATGTGCTGAAGCTGGTCGCGAAGAACAATGGCGTCGTCATGGTCAACTTCTACTCCGGCTTCATCACGCCGGAAGGGGCCCGCCTGTTGCCGGAGACGATGAAAGCATACCGTGAATTGCGTAAGCGCTATCCGAACAACGAGGAATTCAAGACGGCATACTCGGCGTGGAAGAACGAGCATCCGATGCCGACGGGGAGCGTGCATGATGTCGTCGATCACATCGAGCACATCATCAAGTTGGCCGGCGTCGATCATGTCGGCATCGGCTCAGACTTCGATGGCATCTCGACCTGCCCGAAACAGCTCGAAGATGTCTCGTGTTACCCGTACATCACGCAGGAACTGCTCAACCGTGGCCATGCGCCCGCTGCGATTCGCAAGATTCTCGGCGGGAACGCCCTGCGCGTCCTGCGTGATGCGGAGACTGTCGCAAAGAACTGGAAGTGAACCATGGTCGACGGCATCAATCTGATTCTGCAGTCGGTCGTCAACGCTCATTCCGACCACGATCGGCAGCATGTCAGCGAAGCTTTGAGCGGGCACTTGCGCCAGCTTGAGCATGAGCTGACATTCACGAAGAATGCTCTATGCGATCTGATTGACATCTTGCAGAAAACTCAGGTGATGACGCCGGAGATGCAGGCGATCATCGATTGCTATGACTCGCAATTATCGCGCCTGGCTCACGTCGATACGACGGTGGAAACGATCGTCGCAAAGATCGACGACTTTCTGGCCCGCGGCAAGGACATCGAAGCAGTGCGTTGCTACCACACCGAGGCCGGCGCGATCTGGGACCGCTGCCATGACGTGATCGGCGCCTGGCCGATGATGAGTCTCAGCGCCAAACACTACGCAGTGACGGTCGACGTCAAGCGGTCGAGGAGCACGACACCTCCGCCCGTTGAGCCGAGCGATTCATGACACCGCTGGTCATCCTCAACACCGTCGGCCTGACGACTCGGCACCTGCCGCTGGCGCCGCGATTGCACGCGCTGGCGCAGACGCAATGGTCGCGGCCATTCGACGAGATCCTGCCCGCCCTCACCTGCAGCGCCCAGGCATCGATGCTGACCGGCAAGCTCCCGACCGACCACGGCATCGTCGGCAATGGCTGGCTATATCGCGACACCATGGAGGTGCGCTTCTGGCAGCAGTCGAATCGGCTGATCCAGGCGGAGCCTGTCTATGCGACGCTGGGCAAGCTTGGGATTCGTACGGCGAAGCTGTTCTGGTGGTTCAACCAGGGCGCCGATGTTCATCTCGCGGTGACGCCGAAGCCGCACTATGGGGCGGATGGCAGCAAGGCGTTCGACATTCTGAGTTGGCCAGACGTGCCCGAGATGTGGGCGCAGCGATTGACGCGCAAGCTCGGCGCGTTTCCGTTTCCGACGTTCTGGGGCCCGATGGCGGGATTGCCCTGCACCGAGTGGATCGCGCGTGCCGCGGCGGAGGTGCTGACCGATGCCGCTGGCCCACCCGGGTTGACGCTGGTCTATCTACCGCACCTCGACTATGACACGCAGCGATTCGGGCCTGCTGGCTGCGATTGGGGCAAGCTCGTCGGCGAACTGGATTCTGCCTGTGCACCAGTGCTCGATGCGGCAAAGAAGATCGGCGCTACGGTGTGGGTCGTCAACGAGTACGCGCATCTGCAGGTCGATCAGCCGATCTACATCAATCGCGCCCTGCGCCAGCATGCGTTTCTGTCCGCGCGCGACGGCCCGTTCGGCGAACAACTCGACACCTTCGGCAGCGCAGCGTTCGCGGTCTGCGACCATCAGATCGCGCATGTGTATCTCAATGCGAGCCATGACGCGTTGCGGATCAAGGTGAGCGAGCACCTCAAGCAATTGCCGAGCGTTGATCGGATCTATGCGGGATCCGAGCGAGCGGAGATTGGGCTCGATCATCCGCGCGCCGGCGATCTCGTCGTGCTGGCGAAGCCGAACGCGTGGTTTGCGTATCCGTTCTGGCTCGACGACCGCAGGGCGCCCGATTATGCGCGGACCGTCGACATCCATCGCAAGCCGGGCTACGATCCGTGCGAATTGTTCTTCGATCCGAAGCTGCTGTGGGGCAAGGGACGCGCGATCGGCAAGGTGATGGCCAAGAAACTCGGCTTACGCACGCTTGTCGACGTCATCCCGCTCGATGCGAGCCTGGTGCGCGGCAGCCACGGCATTCGCGTCAGCGATGCCGCGGACAAACCCGTTTTCATCGGTTCCGGCGCCGCGCCGGCGGACACGATCGTGCCGCAGACGGCGTTGCGCGATCGCATCTTGCAACATTTCGGCCAAGCCCCGGGATGAGCGCAGCGATTCCCGGGGGGTTCTGGCCTGGGCGCGATCAATAATTGCGCGGGAAATGATTGACGAAGTACGCCTGCCATTCGCGGATGTGCTCAACCATCAGCCGCGATGCCGTTTCGCCGTCGCGCTTTTCGAGGGCGTCGAGAATCTGCGTGTGCTCGGTCATCGCTTGCTGCAGGCTATCGACTGTAGCGGCCAGCTTGTTGAAGCCGCGATGCAGGAGGCGATAGCGCGTGATGTCCTGCCAGAGGCGCGGGCTGCCGGAGGCCTTGGCGATCTCGGAATGAAACTCCTCATCGAAGTCGGCCCAGCGCGATAGGTAATCATCCTGATTGGGATTGGCTTTCAGCTCGTCGCTTATCCCACGTAAATGGGCGAGTGTCGGCCGGTCGATGCGCTCGGCAGCCCGGCGGGCGGCTTCTCCTTCGAGCAGCTTGCGCATCTCGAAAATGTCGTAGACGTCTTCCTTGGAGAATGTCGTGATGATCGCCCGACGACCGGCGCGTTGTTCGATCAGTCCGTCCTTGGCCAGCTGCCTCATCGCATCATGCACCGGCGTGCGGCTGACTTCAAGTTGCTTGGCCAGCGCCACTTCGCTGACGATTGCACCGGGGGGCAACTTGGCCGAAACGATCGCCTCCAGCAAGGTTTCGTAGACAGAATCGGACAACCGAGAGCGTTCGATGCGTCCCTGAAGACTCAGGGGGTTGAGCATATTCAGCCTCGCCAGGACGGGAAAGACATGTGTTTCAGCTCTAGTTTATCCTCCGGCCGAGCTTCCTACAACCCTGCCTGGTCCGGCATCACGAATGTCGTGCGCCTTAATAGAAGCGCGCACGCCTCGGTTTAAAACGTTGGCCGTTCCTCCCATTGCCCTCGCGCGGGAAATTCTTACAAAGAAAAAGTTCGGTGACGGAGCGCCGGGGACAGCCAGGCCAATTTTCTTTGCGGACAGGTGTCATCGTGGTGCAACCCCTCATCCTGCAATACTATCAGCTTCTGCCCGAGCATCGCCTGGAGGAAGAGCCTGCTGACTGGCCGCGCCAATTCCGCAAGGCTCTCGCCCGATTCAAACGCTCCGTCGAAGCCCGTTACACTCAAAGCACTCTCGAACGCCTGCTCTACGCCCCGAGCGCCGAGGTGCGCCAGGCCGCGATCCTCGCCCTCGGCATGGTCGGCGGCATTGGCGTCAACGCGTCGGTCGCCGCCCGATTACACGACGAGGATCCAGTCGCGCGTCAGCTGGCCGCGGACTCTCTCTGGTCGATCTGGCAGCGCGGCGACAATGCGGATCACGCTCAGGAACTGCAGCGTCTCGTGCGCCTCATCGCCGCCGAAGCCGACGCGGCCCAGGTGTTAGCCGGCTTTGAGGCATTGATTCGCAAGGCCCCGCGTTTTGCCGAGGCCTACAACCAGCGCGCCGTCTTCCACTACCATCGCGGCGACTATGCCAAGGCCGTCACCGACTGCGAGAAGACGCTGCGGCTCAATCCACATCATTTCGGGGCCGCCAGCGGCATGGGGCAATGCTTCATGAAGCAGAAGAAGCTCCGTGCCGCCTTACGCATCTATCGCCGGGCCAACCGCATCAACCCAAACCTCGACAGCGTACGCGAGACGATTCTATCGCTGGAACGCATGCTAGGAGAAGAAGGCAAGCGCTAGTGCGTTGTCAAGGCTTCGATTTGGGGTTTCGATTTTTTGGAAGCCGGCCTTTGGAACCATTCAACAGCCCCAATTCTCGAGGAATGATCCCAAACGCCAGCTTCCAAAAATCGCAACCCCAAATCGAAGCCTTGACGGGACACTATATCAGCGTGCGCGATGACGCCGACAGCTATCACACGGTTTCCCGTTTAGATTCCGACGGCGTCCGATCGCGCCGTCGAAGCATTCGCGCAAACCTTCTACGCCAATTTCTCGGCTCACGGCTTTTCGCTGCCGACCTTCAAGATGCTGATCGGGATCACGTCGGAAGACCTGCGTGCGGCCATGGTCGCGCTCAAGCAGGAAGGCTTGCGGCGCTGTAACCGAGGCAACGCGCGGCTCTCCTCTGTCTCATTCGAGACAAGACCGGCAGTCACGCGAATTCGGACCGTATTTCTGATTTGAGCAAAACGCATAGTGCAAATAAGCCGATGGGCAGGCTCGGTACCAGGCAGGCCGAGAGCATCGGAATCATCGCGAGGATGCAGCAGGCGACAGCGAAGCGATAGGACCGCAGGCCGCTCATCCGGATCGCGCCGAACATCATGGTGGCGGCGCAGATCAGGCTGGGTAAAAAGCATGCCACCAGAAGAGGGATGTTGACTTCGCTTCGTGGACGTGTCGCGCTTGGTCCACCCTCTGCGGAAACAATCAGGATGACCCAAAAGGGCGCCAGCAGGTTCAGGAATCCCGCGAGCAGAAGCGCGGTGCTGTAGGGACGAACCTTTTGGGCCGCACTGGAGAATGCAGATACCGGCGGACCAAAGGCGGCTTGCACATGCTCGGCAATGTTCAGAAGCAGCACGAACGGCGTCGCGAAGCACGAGATCATGCCCCACCAGCCACAGGTTGCGGTGAGGAGGGTGTATTGCCAGAAATACTTGCTACGACACTTCGAGCAAAGTCTGCCGCTGATCGAGCCGTAATAGAAAAAAAGGATCAGGCCGATGTGATAGCGATAGACGGCATATCGCGTTTCATCGCTCGATACATCGAAGCAAGCCTGGCAGCGATAATCCATGGTTCCCAGCAGCTTCGCCAGCTCCGCTCCCACGTTCGCTGGCGCTGCGGGTGCTGGTGCGATTTGCGTGGACTCGACTGGCGCCGGTGCAGGAGACGCAACCGGCGAAGGAAGGCGGAAGGATTGACCGCACTTCTGGCATCGGGCTTTCTTGCCGAAATG
>DASRSQ010000226.1:0-2208 GCA_035656475.1 Gemmataceae bacterium
AGCAGGATGTTGATAATGCTCATCTGCGACATGAGCGCAACCATGTTCGCTTGCGTGAGCACCACAATCACCACACTGATAGGCTGCACGATCCTGAGCCAGGACGAGGGCATCAACAGCATGGTCAGCGTCACCAGGCAGGCGAAGCCAAACACCACGCCATCGGGACCGTTAAAGTCGAGGCTGCGGGACATCGCAGCGATGACCGTTGCGACCAGGGCGCCGAGGAAGAGGATGCCGTACAGGATGTGCAAGATCAATTTGAGGACAAAGCCGCCGTTAGCGACCGGCGCGCAGCGCGCGAACGCCTGGCTGAAGGCAATGAGATACAATCCGAGCGGCGCCGCCCAAAATAGTGGGATCGGAGAGACGTCGAGCGTCAGATAATCGGTGACGCTCATCATGAGCGCCACGGGCAGGGCCGCCGCGATGAGCCAGTAAATGCGTCGCGGCCAGGTCGCCGGGCCGCGCCCGACCAGGATCGGCGTCGCCGGCGTATTGGGATCGTCCGAAGGCGCCGGTGGTTCGAACTCGGGATTGGCGCGCGACCGCCACACGCACACCGCCAGCCCGAGCAGCAGGAGCGCGAGCGCCGCCAGGCCGATCTTCCACAGGAGCCATTGCACCCACATGGGCGTGAACCGTTCGACGACGAGCGGGTAGAGGACCAGGGCCGCGATGCCACCGAGGTTGCTGGCGACGAACAGGAAATACGGATCGGACGCGCGCGGGTGGGCCGTCTGCGCGAACCAGCGTTGCACCAGCGGGCCGACTGCCGCGAGCACGAGAAACGGGAAGCCAATGCCGACCACGAGCAGGGCGAGCATGTTGAGGACGGGCCAGGAATCGAGCAGATCGAGTCGCGGAGCCAGGAAGCGCAACATGCCGTCTCCCGCCAGGCCAATCAGGCAGAGCGCGGCCGCCACCAGCAGCAGGACCGTCTGCAAGATCGGCTGCCAGCGCACGCCGCGAAAGCGATGCAGGCTGTCGGCATAGACATAGCCCGCGAGCAGCGTTGCCTGAAAGAAAACCAGGCACGCGCTCCACGCCAGTGGATTGCCGCCAAGGTGAGGCAGCAGCGTACGCCCGATCATCGGTTGAACGAGGAAGAGTAGCGCCGAACTGAAAAACAATGTGAATCCGAAGAGTACAGGCAACATGGGCGTTCCCCGATGAGCAATCGTCGCGTCGCACGGTCCATGTTACGAAAATTCGAGGCCTGTCTTGAGACACGGTTTGCCCCTACCATATAATCGTATGCTCATGGCGAAATGGCGAAGACAACCCTAATCACCTTCGGGAGATACGTATGACGGCACTTGCAGGGAAGACCCCAAAGACCAAGGAAAAGTCGGCGCATGACTACGTTGTCTCGGACTTGTCACTGGCCGAATGGGGCCGCAAGGAGATTCTTATCGCGGAACATGAGATGCCTGGCCTGATGGCGATCCGTCGCAAGTACGCGAAGGACAAGCCGCTCAAGGGCGCCCGCATCGCTGGCAGTCTGCACATGACCATTCAGACCGCCGTCCTGATCGAGACGCTGCAGGAGCTCGGCGCCGACATCCGCTGGGCGAGCTGCAACATCTTCTCGACCCAGGACCACGCCGCCGCCGCCATCGCGGCGAAGGGAACGCCGGTCTTCGCCAAGAAGGGCGAAACCCTCGAAGAGTACTGGGAATACACGCATCGCATTCTCGAATGGGCCGACGGCGGTAGCCCGAACCTCATCCTCGACGACGGCGGCGACGCCACCCTGCTCCTCCACCTCGGCAGCGACGCCGAGAAGAACCCCAACCTCGTCAAGGACACCGCCGCCACCTGCGAGGAAGAGCAGTTCCTGTTCGCATCGATCCGGCACAAACTCGCTGACGATCCGCATTTCTACAGCCGCACCGCGAAGGCCATCCTCGGCGTCTCCGAAGAAACCACCACCGGCGTCAAACGGCTCGTCAAGATGGCGTCCGAAGGCAAGCTCCTCTTCCCTGCCATCAACGTCAACGACTGCGTCACCAAGAGCAAGTTCGACAACCTCTACGGTTGCCGCGAGTCGCTGATCGACGGCATCAAGCGCGCCACCGATGTCATGGTCTCCGGCAAGAAGGCCATCGTCTGTGGCTACGGCGACGTGGGCAAGGGTTGCGCCCAGGCCTTCCGTGGTTCCGGCGCCACCGTGTTCGTCACGGAGATCGATCCGATCTGTGCGCT
>DASRSQ010000227.1:0-8519 GCA_035656475.1 Gemmataceae bacterium
AGGCTTCCCTGCAAACGCGGATGCAGTTCGAGACGCTCGGGCGTGATGTGGTAGAAGCGGTAGCCAAAGCGTTGCATGGTGTCCTGCAGGTAGCCGTGGTCCACATTTTCGAGGACCTCACAAATCAGGTACGGTCGATCACGCTCGATGGTCCGCAGCGCACCGCGTAGCACCTTCCCCTCCGCAGCCTCGGCGTCGATTTTCAACAAATCGAGCCGTTCGATCTGTCGCTGCTGGACGAATTCGTCAAGCGTGAGCGTCGGCACTTGCAACGGCTCGACGTCGCTGCGAAATCCTTCGCACGACGACGAATCGGTCGGAATGCCGGTGCTGGTGCGCGTGATGTAGAACGTCGACTCGCCGACGAAGTCGGCCACCGCCGCCTGCACCGCGTCGAGGTTGGCCGCCTGATTGAGGCGGATGTTCGCTTGCAGCATGTCAAAGATGAACGGCACCGGCTCGAACGCCCACACCCGGCTCGCGAGGTTCGCCTTTGCGGCGAGCAGCGCGAACAGGCCGGTGTTGGCGCCGATGTCGATCACCGTTGTCGCCTCGCGTGCCAGCGCGAAGAAGACGCGCGTCGTCTCTCCTTCGTAGCCCCAGAAGCCGCGGCGGGCAAGCTTGATGGCGATGCGGTCCTTGCCTTGCGGGCCATACGTGTGAAAACGCAGTCGTAGGCCGTCCGGTCCCTGCACGCAGACGCGACCCAGGAACGGCACGGCGTTCGCCACGGCGGATGGCACAATCGGTAGCATCGGGCGGCACAGCAGGCGGGCGAGGCCCTTCAGCGATTCGCCGATGCGTTTGCCCGTGGAGATTGGCAGGGTTGGCAATTCACACCTCGCTTGGCAAAAGTCAATGTCCGTTGCCGGCCCTATATTCTGGGAAGGGGGGCTTCCCCGCCCAAAAGGTACACGTGGCCGCCGGCCGCATAAAAACCTGGACTTTTTCGCAATCAGGTGTACCTCGGCCGAAGGTACACGTGACACCCAGTCACTGCAACGGCTTGCGGCGGCGCTTGTTCCGCAGCACCTTCTTCGATGTCGCCTTGTCGATCTGCTTCCACCAGCTCTTCCAGTCGCAACGGCCGAACGCGCCGCAGTTGAGGTAGCGGAGCAGGAATCGCAGGCGGTCCGTGCGCGTGATCTTGGCGCTGCCGATGAAGCTGGCGTTGAGGCGAGTCAAGTTCTGCACACGGCGGCGACGCGCCAGGTTCATGCACACGTCGACGCCGACCAGGTCGATCAGCCACACCGAGCTTTCCGGCATGTACAGCAGGTTTTGCACATCCTGCGAATACGCCGACGGCTCCTCCGGCGGCGCGTTCCAGCGCCGCACGAGAATGTTCGCCGCCTTCAGATCGCGATGCGATAGCTGACGCTGGTGCAGCGCCCGGATCGTGCGCGCGACGCGCTCGATCAATGCATGCAACAATGTCATGCGCTGTTCCTTTGGCAACGCATCGAGGGCATGCAGGTATTGGTGCAAATCGTCGGCGTGATCAATCTTCTCGGTGAGCAGATATCCTTCCTGGCACATGCCGAAGCTGCGGCGATGCAGGACGAGGAATGGGCGCGCCGTCGGCAGACCGCGTTCGCGGAAGCCCTGGCCGTGAACCCACGAACGCAACGCGGGGGTCGGCCGAAACCACGAGGCGATCGGATCTTTCCAGGACGTCACGCGGAATCGCTTGTAAATGACGCGCCGCAGCTGGCCGTTGATCGGAAACTCCATCTCGATCACCGTCGCGGAATTCGATTCCTTGAGCACGCGCACGTCCGTCCGGCCAAACGGGGCGTCCGGATCGCGCACGAGCGCCGCAAGGTCGGGGTCGGCAATCTCGGTCACCGCATGGCCGACTACGCCGTTGCTGGCGACCTTGCGGTAATAGCGGTTGTTGACCAGGCAGCGCTTGTCGCGCCGTTGCCAGAAGCGCAGGTTTCGCTGCCAGCTCAGTTCTTCGATCTCGTGGAGGCCATCGGTGTAGTGGCGGGTCCCGTGGGCGTCGCGGCGCCACTGGCCGAGGCCGCGGGCGAGGAAGTAGGCCTTCCAGAAACGCAGGCGATCGGCCCGGTTGACGCGGAAGGTGAACCAGCAATTCATCGTCACGAGGTTCTCGCAACTTTGCCGCCAGTCGAGCGGCGGGCCCACCTTCACAGCCAGCAGGTCGATGACGAAGATGTGCAGCCGATCGTCGGCGTCGACGCGCACGAGCAGGTTGGCGGCGTGCAGGTCATGATGCAGGATGCCGGCATCGTGGATGCGTGCGACGAGCTGGCCGAGTTCGACGGCGAGCTGTTGCCGAAGGCGCGTGGCACGTGGCTCGGGGAACGTCGGCAGCACGGCGGCGAGGAAGAAATGCAGTGGGATGCAATCCTCCAGGCTCTGGGTGATCAGGATGCTCTCGCCCGAGCCGACGCTCGCTTCTTGCTCCGCGAGAGCGAGCGGCGAGATCGTCGGGATGCCGCGTTCGAGGGCGGCGAGGACGCGTTCGAATTCGATGCGTGCCTTGCTCGGGCGCACGAGCTGGCGCAGCCAGGCGCGCTGGTCGTGGATGAAGTTGTGTTTGACGTAAAAGCAGAGGCCGGGCAGTTCGACCCGATAGACGATGCGGTGCGGTCCGTGCTTGACGACGCGCGCCTGGCCAGAATCGAGCCATTCGCGCAGCCGCAGGCCTTGCGCGTCGAGGAGCTGGCCTTGCAGCTCAGGCAAGAGCGACCAGCGAAAGCCGCCGGCGGAGTATTGCGTCAGGGATGGCGCGTGGACGTTCATGCCGTGATCGGCTCCGCAATGGACTTGTCGTGACACAGCGAACGCAGCACGCGACACCAGCTTTCGATGCCGCGTGTCACGGGATATTGCTCTTCAACCAGGCGCCGTCCGGCGTGTCCCATGCGGCGTCGCAAATCAGGATCGGCCGCCAACAGTCGGACTGCGTCGATCCATTCGTCGGGGGTGGTGACCAGGAAGCCAGTCTCACCGTGCCGCACCTGCTCGCACTGGACGCCGACGGGATTGGCGATGACGGGCAACCCGGCCGCCATGTACTGCAGCACCTTCAGGCCGCACTTGCCGGCGCTCCAGACATCGTCGGGCAACCAGCTCATGCCGATGTCCGCGTCGGCCAGCTCGGATGTCTCGGTTGCGAGCTGCCACGGGCGAAACTCGATCGGCAGGTGATCCATACGCAACGAGCGGTCGCAAATCACCTTGAGCATCATGCCGGGCACCGTCTGCCCGATGTGTTCGAGAAGGTCGCGCACCATTTCCAGGCCGCGGATGGTGCTGGACGAGCCGATCCACGCGAGCTTGACGTGCGGTCGATCCGCGTCATGGCGGGCCAGCGGATAGCCGCTCGCATCGACGCAGGTGGGAATCAGATGCACCTTGTTGACGTTGCCGATCGCAGTCGCCTGGTCGCACAGGAACTCATTGCCCGCAATGACGACATCCGCTGCCTGCACCATGTCGCGGAAGCGTTCGAAGCGTTTGGGGCAATCGTGGCCGCGCGGGTTGTACGAGCTGCGCAGAAAGATGGAGTCGTCGAAGTCGTAGATGAGCCAGCGGGCCCGCCGGCGCAGAATCCGAAGCTGCCAACGCGGGAACAGCTTGCGTTGCACGATCAGGATCGACGCGACATCGGCGAAGACCGGGAAAATCTGCTGAAAGAACCAGCGGCTCGACCAGGGACGAATGTCCACCGCGCAGCCAAGCTGTTCCAGCAGCGGACGATACGCGGCAATGCGATATCGGCAGCACACATGGTCGCTGCTCTTCACCAGCGCGGTGATACGCATTGATGTCGTCCTCCCTGACGATCGCTAACACTGGGGAATTTACAATTACCAATTGACAAATATCAATTTCAAATTGGAAACGCGCTGAAACATCTTGCTTCAGCAACTGAACGAAGAAACCGACTTCACTTTGCTCAAGCACTACACGATTGCAGTGCATTCCAATTGGAATTTGCTAATTGTCATCTGTAAATTCCCTTTCAACGGCGGCGGTCCTTCATCGCCTTGCGAATCTCGCGGGCGGCTTCTTCCTTTTTCTTGCTGGCGCGCTTGTCGTGCAACTTCTTGCCACGGGCAATCGCGATCTCGACCTTGGCCCGGCCTTCCTTGAAGTAGAGTCGCAAGGGGACGAGCGTGAATCCTTTCTGCGATGCCTTGCCGGCGAACTTCTCGATTTCGCGCTTGTGCAACAGCAGCTTGCGCGGCCGCTTCGGCTTGTGGTTCAGGCGATTGCCCATCGTGTATTCGGGGATGTCGCTGCCGATCAGCCAAACTTCCCCGTCATCGATCTTGGCATAGGCGTCTTCGAGGCTGGCCGCGTGCTCGCGCAAACTCTTGACCTCGGTGCCGGTCAGGACCACACCGCATTCGAGTTTATCGAAAATTTCGTATTCGTGGAATGCACGCTTGTTTCGGCAAATGCCCTGCACGTCTTCCGCATCAGCTTTCTTTTTCGATCCAGCCATGCGGTCACTGTATCACAATGGCGAGGTAACGAAAACATCAGGTGCCGGCGCCTGCTCCCCTCTCCCTCTGGGAAAGGGGTTGGGGGTGAGGGCTGAAGCACCAGCATCCGAATGTTCCGCCCTCACCCCCGGCCCCTCTCCCAGAGGGAGAGGGGAGAATCGCTGTGGCTCAAGTTTCGCGATTCGCTTGACAGATACAAGAGCAGCGTTATAGTCTCCTCTCCCCCATCAAACTCTATGCGTCCGCGCAGGCTGTGACCGTGCGGGCAAGATAGGCAGACCATGGCCGATGCCAACACGAGCCTGGACGACCTCAAAGCGCTGGTGCGCCACTTCGTCGAGGAACGGGACTGGCAGCCGTTTCACAGCCCGAAGAATCTCGCCATGGGAGTTGCGGTCGAGGCGGCGGAGTTGATGGAGTGCTTCCTCTGGGTGGATCTGCCCGGATCATACCAGGTGATGCAGGAGGCGAAACGGCGCGAGGCCGTCGCCGACGAGATGGCCGACATCTTCTGCTACTTGCTCAATTTGAGCAATGTGACAGGAATCGACCTGAGCGAAGCGTTGCGAGTGAAGATGGTGAAGAACGCCCAGAAGTATCCAGCCGAGAAGTACAAGGGTAAGTACGAGGCATGAGCCGCCAAGATCCGGGATGAGCGACGCGATTCCCGGTGCTAGAAGTCAGGGACGCGATTTTGAAATCCAAACGCCTACATCTGGCAATCCTGTTGACAGCGTTGGGCGCGCTGGTGGCATGGGCCGCGCATGCGCAGGATCTGTTTCTGCCGCCGCCGGTCTTGCAATCGGAGAAGTCCGCTGGAAAGGCGCAGGAGCCGAAGGCATCCGCAGTGAAGTTGCCGGCGCCGACCAAGGAGAAGGACAAGAAGAAGGGGCCCGATCCGACATTGATCATCCCGCCGGAAGTGTACGACGTGCCGCATCCGGGGGGACCGGTGGAAGCAAAGCCGGGATTGCTGTTAACGGAGGGAACTGGCACGCCAGCGCCGAAGTTCCCGGCCGATGCGAAGGGCCCGACGATACCGTTGCCAAGCCTGCCGGTTCCCGAGCCGAAGAAGGAGCCGGCGCCGCTGCCCAGCCTGCCGATTCCGGAGCCACAACCAAATCCGCTGCCGAGCGTGCCGGTGGTCGAGCCGAAGCCGATTCCGCCGCCGGAACCGACGAAGGTCCTGGTGGTGCAGCCGGTCGGAAAGGATCCGCTGCCGATCGAGAAGTCGCCGCCGATGCCCGAGCCAACGAAGGTGTTGGTGGATCCGCTGCCGCCGACGATCCAGAAGAAGACGCCGGAAGCGCCGCAACCGCCGACGATTTCGTTCCCGCCGGCGCAGGCGGAAGCCCCGCGTCCGCCGGCCGAGAAATCGAAGGCGTTCATCCGTCTGAACTCGGCCGCCAATGAGATAACGCCGGCGCCGCTCGAAACGTTTCCCGCACCTGGTCCGCACAAGGGCACGACGCCCGACCACCTAGCTCCTGGGCCGGTGCTGGGCCAGGGCAAGATTTTGCCCGCGCCGCCAAGTCCGAATGCGATGGTAAACCTGAGTCTACCCGCGGTCACCGTCGAGAAACGCGGTCCCGTGACGCTGCAGGCCGGCGAAACGCAATCGTATCAGATCGTGATCCGCAACCTTGGCCCTGGCCCGGCCCAACAGGTCCGCATCGAGGATGACCTGCCCAGCGGCATCAAGCTGATCGACATCGGCCCGCAACCGCAATGGCAGGGCCCGCGCGCCGTCTGGACGCTGTCGAACGTTGCCCCCGGGGCCGAACTGATCATTCGCATGACCCTCAAAGCGGATCGGCCGACGCAGCTTGCGAACTCGCTCAGCGCTCACGTGTCCGCCATGCAGCAGACCAACACCGTCGCTCTGCGGCCGGCGAATCATCAGGCAAGCAGCACGCTGGCCGTCCGCCTGACGGCGCCCGACGGCGTCGTTGTCGGCAAGCCGGCGGTCTTTGACATCCATGTTACGAACCAGTCAGGATTGCCGTTGACCGGCATCGTCCTGTTCGGCTATTTGCCCGAAGGCTTGAACACGGAAAGCGGACACGAAATCGAAGGCAAGGTCGGCGGTGTACTCGCGCCCGGGGCAACGAAGGTCATCAAGATGCCGACAAACGCGGTCAAGCCGGGACGCTACACGGTGCGAGTCAAGGTAGCCACGAATCGCGGCGAGGGAAGCGCGACCTCGACCCTCGAAATCGGCGCCGACACCCTGACCATCCATCAGGCGCCGGTGACGCGCATGTATCTCGGACGCGATAGCGATCTGCAGTTTCAGGTCGCCAATGGCACGGGCAAACCGTTGCGACATGTCGAGATCGCCTGCCGGCTTCCCGAGGGGATCGATTACGTCGGCGCCACCGATAGCGGCGGGTATCAGTCCAATCATCGCACGGTCTACTGGCTGGTCGATACCTTGCCGGCGGGACACACGCATACTGTCTCCGTGCGCGTGCATGGCGACAAGCCCGGGCAATATCCGTGCCCCGTCTTCGCCCGGGCCGACGGCGTCCCTGAGACGCACACGAACGGCTCGATCGCCATCGAAGGCAAGGCAAACCTGAGTCTAAACCTGGTCGGACGGGACAACCCGCTCGAGGTGAACAAGGATACCGCTTACGAGGTTCTGGTCGTCAACGGCGGCGGCGCCCCGGCCCACAAGGTGCGCCTCCAGGTGCAGTTTCCAGCTGGAATAATCCCCGGAGAGGTCCAGGGGAACACCCGCTACACAGTCAATGGTCAGACAGTGATCTTCGAACCGATCCCTCAGCTCGCGCCAAATGGGCAGGTGATCGTCCGGATCTCCGCCCGCGCCCAGACGATTGGCGATCAGCGCGTGCAGGTGTCGGTGGTCAGCGACGAGATGCCGACGCCGATCCAGCGTGAGGTCAGCACCAAGGTGTATTGATGAAGGTGTCGTGAAAAAAGCTGGGGTTGCTCGGGGTTAGCGAATCGTTATAAGGGCACGCGTTCAATCGAAAAACAAAAAGAGTTCGCCGCCTGCGGCTTCGCACTCACCGAGTCGATGCTGCGAGTGCGAAGCCGCAAGCGGCGGAAATGCGATCACGCCCTATACGAATGTGAATTATCGTTTTTCCGAAATTTTTCTTTGCGTCCTCGGAGGGTTAGCGTTATCTTTGGCCTGTTCGAATCTCTTCGCAATTGCTTCATGAAACGAACAGCCACGAAGGCTGGCTAAAGGGGAAGGGAATCCCCCTTTCCGTCCAGTTCTCCCTCCCACGCAACGAACGCTCGGTTGGTTGATCTTGAGCCGATTTGAAGGCATTGTTAAGATTCGGCTCTTGATTGGAAGCACGTGAACCCTCGCGAGAGTTTGCGTCATGCCGACCCTGCGAATGTGAACGGAGTATGAAGAGGAGCGCGGCCGGACTGGGCGCCTTAAGGAAGGGGCCTGAGCCCGCGGCGAGGGGAGGTGTGCAAGTGAATAGCCGGACCGAGAAGGAACAGGCCCGTGTACATATCCGCTGGATGATCCGCCGCGACATGCCGGAAGTCCTGCAGACGGAGCAACTCAGCTTCGAATATTCGTGGAACGAGGAAGACTTCCTCCGCTGCCTGCGGCAACGCAACTGCATCGGCATGGTGGCCGAGCACGGCGAGAAGGTCGTCGGCTTCATGATCTACGAGTTGCACAAGAACAAGCTGCACATCCTCAACTTCGCCGTCCATCCCGCCTGGCGCCGTCTCGGCGTCGGGGCCCAGATGGTCGCCAAGCTGATCAGCAAGCTGTCGAGCCATCGCCGCACGCGGATCACGCTCGAGGTTCGCGAGACGAATCTATCGGCGCAGCTTTTCTTCCGCAAGCAGGAGTTCAAGGCGGTGCGCGTCCTGCGTGCCTTCTACGAGGACAGCGGCGAAGACGCCTTCCTCATGGAATACCGCTTCGGCGACGACCTCGGCGAGGACTTCGACGAAACCGTCAATCGCATCGCCCAGTACGAAGAGAATTGAGTTCGCCATGGTAGAGCACTCGCTCCGCGAGTGCGGTTGAACTCG
>DASRSQ010000228.1:0-2143 GCA_035656475.1 Gemmataceae bacterium
CTACGACTTCTCGTACAAGCGGCCCTTCACGACGGAGGACCTCGCTGCCATCGAAGCGAAGATGACGGAGCTCGCGAAGGCCGACCAGAAGGTCAGCCGCCGCGTGATGCCGCGTGACGAGGCGGTCGCGTTCTTTCGCAATCTCGGCGAGCACTACAAGGCCGAGATCATCGCGAGCATTCCGGCGACGGAAGAGATCAGCCTGTACGGGCAGGGCGACTGGGTCGACCTGTGCCGCGGCCCGCACGTGCCGTCCACGGGCAAGCTCAAGGTCTTCAAGCTGATGAAGGTCGCGGGCGCGTATTGGCGCGGCGATTCCAAGAACGAGCAGCTGCAGCGGATCTACGGTACGGCCTGGGCGAAGAAGGAAGAGCAGGACGCGTATCTGCACATGCTCGAGGAAGCCGAGAAGCGCGATCACCGCAAGCTCGGTCGCCAACTCGATTTGTTCCATCTGCAAGACGAATCGCCGGGCATGGTGTTCTGGCATCCGAAGGGCTGGTCGTTGTGGCAGCAGGTGGAGCAGTACATGCGCCGCCGCGTGAACGAGGACGGCTATCTCGAGATCAAGACGCCGATGATCATGGACCGCTCGCTGTGGGAGGCCTCCGGCCATTGGCAGAACTATCGCGAGAACATGTTCACGACGGAATCGGAAAAACGCGACTACGCGATCAAGCCGATGAACTGTCCCGGGCACGTGCAAGTGTTCAAGCACGGCCTGCGTTCCTACCGCGATCTGCCGCTACGCTACGCCGAATTCGGCTCGTGCCATCGCAACGAAGCCTCGGGCGCGCTGCACGGCCTCATGCGCGTGCGCGGTTTCGTGCAGGACGATGCGCACATCTTCTGCACGGAAGATCAGTTCATCGAGGAATCGATCAAGTTCAACACGCTCGCGATGAGCGTCTACCGCGATTTCGGTTTCGAGAACATCGACATCAAGCTCTCGCTGCGCCCCGACCAGCGCGCCGGGACCGACGAGGTGTGGGATCGCGCGGAAGAAGGGTTGCGTCAGGCGCTCACGGCCTGCGGCTTGAAGTGGGAAGAGCTCGCGGGCGAGGGTGCGTTCTACGGCCCGAAAATCGAGTACCACATCAAAGATGCGCTCGGCCGGTCCTGGCAGTGCGGCACGCTGCAACTCGACATGGTGCTGCCCGAGCGGCTGGGCGCGGAGTTCGTGGCGGAGGACAATAGCCGCCGCCGGCCGGTCATGCTGCATCGCGCGATCGTGGGGTCGATGGAACGCTTTTTGGGTATCCTGATCGAGCACCATGCTGGTGCAATGCCGTCCTGGCTCGCGCCCACGCAGGCCGTCGTCATGAATATCGCCGAAAGCCAGGCCGAGTATGCGCGGTCGCTGGCCCAATCGTTGCAAAAACAAGGGCTTAGAATTGAGCTCGATTTGCGCAACGAGAAAATTAGCTATAAAATACGCGAGCATACGCTCGAAAAAGTGCCGTACCTGCTCGTGGTGGGCGACAAAGAGCGTGAAGCACAAACGGTAGCCGTGCGTGCCCGTGGCGGTGTCGATCTAGGCGTGATGCCTGTCGGCGCCTTCGTTGAACGTCTGCGTCAGGACATTCAGGCGTTCAAGTAGCCACTGCGGCAGCGCGGCTCGTTTTTTTAATTTTTAGAGGAAACACAACATCGCTACTGATAAGTCGCATCGCATCAACGGTGAAATTTCTGCACCCGAGGTGCGTCTAGTCGGAGTCGACAACGAACCGCTCGGCATCGTGAAACTGGCTGATGCTTTCCGCATGTCGGAACAGCAGGACGTCGATCTGGTGGAAATCGCCCCGCAAGCGGTTCCGCCGGTCTGCCGTTTGATGGATTACGGCAAGTTCAAGTACCAGGAAGCGAAGAAGCAGCACGAGGCGAAACTCAAGCAGAAGGTCATCCAGGTCAAGGAAGTGAAATTCCGCCCTGGTACCGATGACGGCGATTACAACGTCAAGCTGCGTAACCTCACGCGCTTCCTCGATGAGGGCGATAAGACGAAGATCACGTTGCGTTTTCGTGGGCGCGAAATGGCGCACCAGGAAATCGGCATGCGGATGCTCGAGCGCTTGCGCGCCGACCTCGAAGAAGTCGGTCAAGTCGAGCAGATGCCGAAAATGGAAGGCCGCCAGATGATCAT
>DASRSQ010000229.1:0-7378 GCA_035656475.1 Gemmataceae bacterium
ACACGCGTGCTTCCAATTCAGCGATGCGAGCGTCACGCTCCCGGCATCCTGGACATTGCGATTGCTCCATACTTTCAGGCTAGCAGCGGCCGAAAGTTTCAGCTGCGCCAGTTTCGCTGAAAACCGGTGAACGGTTACGAAGAGTGATATGTGGAAGTTCGAGTCCGTGCACCAGTCGCCAAAAATGATTTACATGCCGCCCGCCGAGGGGAACCATTGAGATAAAACTGGCATCAAGCGGAGCGCCACTCGCCTCAAAAGCACGCTTCAAGATGATTTCTTCTGACGGCCCTTCTCCGAAGATCACGAGACGCGAGAAATAAAGTTCAGGGTGGCCACGGAGTGCTTCTCTTACATATTTGAATGCTTCGTCGGTCTGGTCGACGGGAAGCCCATGAATAGACATCTGCCCGTTCGTCTTCGCCGCCTGCGCCGGTCACTTCGAGCGCTAGATAGGGATCTTCCGGCCAGCTGCCCTTTGGCTTGACCGTCGGCTTTCCCAGCGTGAGCTTGGCGAGCTCGAAGTCGGTAAGGACGGGCGAACCATCCGATTGTCGAACAAGAATGGACCGCGGCGATAGCTCACGTCGAATGATCCCTTTTTCGTGCAGGGCGTGAAGCCCCTCTGCGATCCCAAGCATAAGTGATTTCAGCCTCGCTGATTCGAGCGCTCCTTCCTTGAGATGGGTTTCAAGGCTTTGCCCTTCGTCCCAGCGATCGATCACCCACCAGAGGCCGCCGTGTTCGGTCGTCGTTGCCGTGATGTTTTCGGCGATATTCGGATGCCTGCCGATTTTCGAGCACACATCCGCATGGCGCCGGAGATGTTGGTCAAGCGGCTTTCGATCCTTCACGGGAATGTGCCGGAGCTCGTAGCATTTCACTCGCGCAAAGCGGTCCGCGAAAATGCGATGGTGAGCTCGCGCGAGCTGATACTGAAGACCATTCGCCGTCCGAAGCCAACCTGACAGTCGGGGGGATTCGATTTCCCATTCCAGAACTTGATTGGGGGATGGCGCGGCATCCGGATCAATCCCGACTGCGGCGAGCTCGTCCGGATGAAGCATTTCGAGGTGATTGGTTATGCCGAAGCCTTCGGCGGCCGCAACGAGTGTCGTCATGCTGACCGGAACGCCACCAAACAGCTTTCTCGCCGTCGCTTTGTCGATTCCGGTTTCTTTGCAGAAGGCTTCAATGGTTAGGCCGAGCTGAAGGCGCAGCCGTTTCAGCTTTAGCGGATCAGTTCGAAACTCGCGCTGCTCTTTAGCCACTGAACACTGCCTCAAGACCCAATCTGAGAATCGCCCCGGACTCGGCTCGAATCACCATGCTTTCCACAGTTTATTGGGTTCATACCGACACGGCTTCGCTTGTTGGCGAGGCGTTCATCGGAAATGTCGGAGGCCATCGCGATGCCGAAGAAGAAGCCAAGATTGAGCGCGGAGTGTCTTGAACAGCTTCACACGTGGGTTCACGCCAATTGTCCGTGCGCCCTTGAGAACAAACAGTTTCTTCCCGGTCTCTGGGCGATTGTCGAAGACGAAGTTGATCAGGCCGTCGTCGCCGCGAAGCGCGAGTGCTTCCAAAAACTCAATACGCCGAGCTCGCAGTGAGCCGGCATCCCGCTTTCCTTTAAACCCCCCATCCGTCTGGGAGTGCTCAAACAACGACGGCTTTGCGCGGACCGCAAAGAACCACGGCAGTCCATTCCGCCACACACGATTCCTTCCCGCTGCTTCTGCCTGATCGTTTGCCGCAACGATGAGCCAGGGGAAGCAACCGGTGATGCAGATCCCCTGGGCCGTATCTGCTTCACCATTCAAAGGACGGAACCATGGAAACGAATCGTGACGACAAGAAAGGAGCAAACGGAAAGGTTGTGCCCACTGGATGCTATATGAACGGGATGAGCAAACCCTTGTTCAGTCTCGGCAATATGGCCATCACGAGTGGGGCCTTGCGGACCGTGGACACCGATGACGTTCACGCCGCAATCGGCAGACATCGCCGCGGCGATTGGGGTGATGTCGGGCCGGAGGATTGGAAGGAAAACGATGACGCGCTCAAGGAGGGCCGCCGCCTTCTTTCCTCTTACAAGGATCGCCAAGGGATCAAGTTTTGGATCATCACGGAGTATGACCGCTCCCTGACGACAATCTTGCTTCCGGATGAATACTAGGCGATCCGGTTCTTGAAGGTTTTGGCGAAGGGCAGACATGAAGTCTGTCCTTCCCGTTTCGATTCGAGAGGTGGCTTGTGGACGAGAAAAAATACACCGTGCCCGAGGCAGCGAAAATCGTCGGAATCTCGCCATCGCTGCTCTACCAGCTTTGCCAGGAACAACTGATCCCGCATTACCGCGTCGGCGGTAGAGGCCGGCGGGGAAAGATCCTTCTCTCCCACGCCGACATCGAGGCGTTCATGCAGACTTGTCGCGTGGAGGAGCATCCTCTCGTGCGGCGTGGGTAGCTTTCGCCACGGCGTCCTTCAGATGGGCCACTTTCTGAGAAAGGCGGGCGTAGAAGCGATGAAGAGTATTCGTTTGCGTGTGTCCGAGCAGCGCCGCTACCGTCGCATCCGGCACGCCGGCTTCGAGTGCATCGGTCGCGAAACTTGCCCGGTAGGTGTAACTGATGACTCCCTGAAGCTGCGGATGTTTCTTGCGGAGCTTGTTGAAGCGAAGCCGAACGGCGTTCTTGGACCACGGCTTGCCGATCGTGTTCCGAAATAAGGGACCTTCCGTATTTCGGGCCATCAGTTTCTTGGTGAGCTCAATCGCCTCGGGACAGAGATAGACGATGCGAGGCTTGCCGGTTTTCTTGACGGTCTTGTGCTTCAGAAACACCCAGCAGCCGCGCTCCAGATCAACGTTCTCCGCTGCAACCCGGCGAACCTCGCCCGGCCGAGCGCCGGTGAGGGTGAGCCCCATCACGAACTCGCGAAAACGTTGGTCGCGAATGGACGAGAGGATGAGCTGCCGTTCGTCCGGAGTGAGCACGCGATCCCGAACCAAGCTTTGCGGCTTGCGGAGATGAGCGATCGGACTGCGGGGAATGTGCTCTTCCTCAACCGCCCAGGCGAAGGCCCGCTTGATGGCGCCGATGCCGCGGTTGACCGTCGTGGGGCCGAACTTCCGCGACTTCACCCAGGCGTCAATGTGATGCTTGCGAAGTTGCGTGATGCGGACCTCGCCAAACTTTGGCTGAAAGGTGCTGAAGAACCAGTCATACCACTCGTAAGTGGCGAGCTCGTGGTTTTCTTTGCTGTGACGCAGAAAGGCATCGAGGACATGATTCACGGTGATCCAAGAATGAGCTGTCCCAATCTCGGTATCGAGATTCCGGGCGGAGAGCTCTTGGATGGCAATCTCCTCCGCCCGATGGCGGTCCTCCCTCGTGTTGTCGCCTTTGAGCAAGCGAATCTGTTTTTGTTTGCCGTCTTCGCGAATGGTGAGGAACCAGGCGGACTCAGCGGTGCGGAACCAGATCTTCTGCATTGCAAACCCTCCACAAGGAACCAAGTGAGTGCACCACTGGTAGCCCTGCAAAGGGTTGCGGAGCAGGCTCTTCCGGTGACACGGAAGGGCCTGTTTTTTGCTTTAGTGCGGACGTTTAGTGCGGTCGATTCCCTAAGTCTAATGGGCGCTGAGGGTTTCGAACCCCCGACCCCCTGGGTGTAAACCAGGTGCTCTACCCCTGAGCTAAGCGCCCTGCGAAAGCACTTGCGGCAAAGCCCGCTGCTTTGCCGCAAACGGCGAGAATTTACATCGAGAACGAGCTGCCGCAGCCGCAGGTGGTCTTGGCGTTCGGGTTGCTTACGCTGAAACCGCGGCGGTTCAGGTCGTCATGAAAATCGACGGTGATGTCGCTGAGGTACATCAGGCTGCGACGATCGACGACGATGTTGACGCCGTGCTGTTCGAACTTCTCATCGAGCTTGGGATTCATCTCCTTGTCGAGGTCGAGCTTGTTCTGGAAGCCGCTGCAGCCGCCCCCTTTGACGCTCAGACGCAGGTAAATCTGCGGCGGGGCGTCGGGACCGCTGATCTGCTCGGCGATGATGCGTTTCACTTCGCCGGCAGCTTTTTCGGTCAACGTGATGGACATGGTTGGACTCCTATCAGGTTACTGGTTGAATAGTGCGTTCGCCCGGAATCGTCTCGCCCATCCGGGCATTGGGTTGGATCGCACGCAGGCGGCGCACGGCCCTTGTTACTTCCTCGATCGCGAAATCGACTTCCTCTTCGGTGTTGAATCGGCCCAGGCCGAAGCGAATGCTCGCGTGGGCCAGCTCGTCAACAACTCCCATCGCGCGAAGCACATAGCTCGGCTCCACGCTGGCCGACGTGCACGCGGAACCGGAGCTGACCGCGACATTCTTGAGCGCCATCAACAGCGCCTCGCCATGGATGCCGGCAAAGCTGAGATTGAGGTTGCCCGCCAGGCGCTCGCGGGGATGGCCGTTAAGCGTCACGTTGTCGAGATTCACGAGCAATCCAGCCTGCAAGCGGTCTCGTAAGTTCCCGGTGCCGTCCCACTCGCTTCGCGATAGCTCCTGACACAGCTCGCAGGCTTTGCCGAATCCGACAATGCTGCTGACAGGGAGGGTACCGCTACGCATGCCTCGTTCGTGGCCGCCGCCGTCGAAGATCGGCTCCAGGCGAACGCGTCGCCGAATGTAAAGGGCACCGATTCCCTTGGGGCCGTACATCTTGTGTGCCGACATGCTCACCAGATCGGCATTCAATTGTCCCACGTCAACCGGAATCTTGCCGACCGCCTGCGTCGCATCCGTGTGCAAGAGCACACGTCGCTCACGGCAAATCGCGCCGATCTCGGCAACGGGCTGGATCGTGCCAACCTCGTTGTTCGCCAGCATCACGCTGACCAGGATTGTCTTCGGCGTGATCGCGTCGGCGACCTGCTGCGGCGACACCCGCCCGTAAGCGTCCACGGGCAGATACGTCACCCGACATCCATCGCGCTCCAGGCGGCGACAAGGATCCAGCACCGCGCGATGCTCAATCGCGGTCGTGATGACGTGATCGCCTTGCCGACGGTACATCGCGGCTGCGCCTTTGAGAGCCAGATTGTTGCTCTCCGTGGCGCCGCTCGTGAAGACAATCTCTTTGGGATAATCCGCCCCGATCAACTCGGCAATCTGGCTCCGTGCTTGATCCACAGCCTCGAGCGCCCGCTGCCCGAACACGTGGATGCTGGCGGCGTTGCCGTAGTTTTCGCTGAAGAACGGCAACATCGCCTCGACGACGCGCGGGTCGGTGCGCGTCGTCGCGTGATTGTCCATGTAGATCGGCAGCTGCATGTCACTTCTCACAGCGAGTCAGATCCAGCTGCACCGGCTGATGCATCACGGATTGCCGAAACAGGTCGAGCAGTTTCACGCTCTCGAGAACGTCGCGAATCCGGCGATGCACTTCGCCGATCGGGGCACGAATCGGACAATTATCGAGCAGGTCGCAGCAGCCCTCCGGCGGCACCGTGTTGCATTCGGCTACCTGCACAGTGTCATCGAGTGCATCGATCAGATCCGCCAGCGTTCGTTCGCCGGTATGTGGATGGAGGACATAGCCTCCCTTCACGCCACGATGGCTGACCACGTAATCGCACTGACACAAGTCCTTCAGAATATTGGCGATGAATGCCCGGCTGATACCGAACCGCTGGGCAATCTCGCGAGCGCAACCTCCCTCACTCTTGTGATGCAGATAACACAGGATCAGGAGGGCGTAATCAACCTTGCGGTTCAGCAGCGGCATGATACAGCATCACCGTAGTGCCATATTTATCATACGATCGGGCAGACGCGTAAGCAATGCCCGACAACAGAATGCAGTGTACCAGATAATTCCGTCGTTCGATAGGGGCAAGCTTTACGGTCGGCGACATTTCTGCCGCCGGCACTTTCGCCGAACAGCGTTGCAGGCACACTCCGGGTACCGGTCTTTCGGTGTCCTCGCGTCTCGGCGCGAACCCGAACAGAGGAAACAAAGCATCCTCCCGTCACCAGGTGGCGGTTGCAGTCGGTTCGAACCGGGCTTTATCCGGGCGGGCAAAGATACGGCACATGATGGGTGTGGCCTCATTCCAGGCAGAATCCATGGAAAATCCCATGCTCGTCCGTCCTGGCGAAGCCGGGACGGAGGTAAGCCAATCCTAACTACCAGGTAGCACTTTCCCCTATTCGGACAGAGGGCTACTGCGTATGGAAAACTGACCTGGCGGGTATACGAAAAATTCCGCACATTCGGATAATTGCGTAATTTGGATAAAATTGCATTGCCGGAATCATTCCAGGTCGGTAACTTTAGGATGCCTTGCCAGCGCCTTCCTTTTTTGAGGAAGGCGTTTTTGTTTGATGCTGTCAACGGTCCTGAATGATCGGTCGCCGCCACGCCAGCATTGCGGTGACGCGCTCATGGATGATGTCAAAGCAGGATCGCTGACGCCAACGTAACCTCCTGTATCACTGGTTGCGTATCCAATTGTTCACGCTGCTCCACGAATCGCCGGGAGCGGCCGAGTGCGTTGTCGTCCAATCGAGGGCCCCGGAAGCTCTGGCGATCCTCGTTCCATGGGAAGCTCTTCACGGTGAAGAGCACGGATTGGTGTTCTTGATTTCGGAGGAACCAAGATGAACACCTCGATTCTGACGGTCGTCCTTGCCGGCGTCATGCTGGCGGGACAGAATGGCAGCCCAACCTGGCAGAACAGCTACGCCACCGCCCAGCGCATGGGTATCGAACAGCAAAAACCGGTCCTGGTGGTGATTGGCAACGGAGATCACGGCTGGAAACAAGTGATCGGGGAGACCACGCCCGAAACGACGCAAATCCTGACGCAGAAATATGTCTGTGTCTACGTGGACACCGCCACCACGGCGGGGAAGCTCCTCGCCCATTCGTTCGAGATCTCGGGAGCGGGCCTCGTCGTCAGTGACCGGACCGGTGGCTATCAAGCCTTCTGGCACCAAGGAAACATGACCGGCGGCGCCCTCACTAGCGTTTTGACTCGCTACAGCGATTCGCATTTCTCCTTCCGTGGCACGGAGACGAATGCGGCGCGAAACAGCTTCTATCCTTCGGCGGGCATTCCCGCCAACTTCGCGCCGTTCCAACCAACGGCATCCTGCTGAAGATAACGGTCCAATTCCGCAGTCTGTGGAATCTGTTCCGCGCTACGTCCATGGTGCAACGTCCTTCGCCCAAGGTTCGCCCCGCATGACGCTTTGTCGTCCAATCGAGGGCCCGAAATATCGGCGATCCTCGTTCCAAGGGAAGCTCTTCATGGTGAAGAGCACGGATTGGTGTCTCTGTTTGGAGGAAAACGAAGATGAACACCTCGATTCTGACGGTCGTCCT